>JBMYQA010000155.1:0-13530 GCA_049600855.1 Flammeovirgaceae bacterium
TTATGGCTTTAAACTTTTTAATGATTCAAGAGACGGAAAAAGATGTGACATTTTTACATCATAAACCATTCGTGATAAACACTATTAGTAAAAGTAATTGTGTGATTGGTTTTGTTGGCTTCTTTTGTGTTTGTGATGATTCAAAAGTAGCTCAAGCTGGAGAATTTAAAGCATCAATCGTGCTACCACCAAGCATAAACAACTAATAATCAAATAATTAAACTTACACAGAAATGCATTTCCTAAAAAAAATAGGAGAGACAAAGCGATTCATACTCAATTCTTAGAATAATGCTAAACATTAGTTTTTTCCAACAAGTAGGAAGTCGGCCTTCATTCCTGAACGATTTATATGGTTTAGTTTCTCCTATTCAACTTGAAACTTCTACTACTAAAGTTTTTCTCCACGATTATTTTGTAGAAGTCTCACACATCGAACGCATCACTGCGCACCCAGCCTTGCAATTCGAATGGAGTACAGATAAAGCCTACCTCTATTTAACGCCAACAGAAGGGCTTCCTAAACTTAGTGTTTTAACCATTTGGATCGACGAAGTGGCCTATGGTATTCTTGTAAAAACATCAAGAAGAATCGCTAGTACCTTTATTTTCGATACCTATGGGCAGCATTACAATCAAGTAGAAATTGCTGGCGATATGAATAATTGGTCTGCCCAAGCAGGCAAAATGCAATGGGAAGATGGAAAATGGCACATCACATACGAATTAAATCCTGGTAAATATGCTTATCAGTTTGTATTAGATGGACAATGGACACTCGACCCTGCCAATCCAGATCGAAAAGATAACAACCTTGGAGGAATCAACTCTGTGCGCTCCGTTCATGAAAGTACAACCCAATCAAAACCCAGACTCTATACCTTAACCCATAACAAGAAAGAAATTAAGATTGGTATTGAACATGAAATTGAAGGCTTGATCGTATTTTGGAATAACTTTCAGCTTCCTCCATCAATCATCACTCAGGAAAAAGATTCGGTACGCATTCAAATTCCGAAAGTTGCTAAGCATCAACAACGTTCTTACATCAGGGTATTTGCGTATAATGGCCGCCAAGAAGCTAATGAGCTCAAGATTCTACTCCATCATGGAAAAGTTCTCGAACAATCTGATGACTTACAGCGAACGGACAAAGAGGCTTATATCATGTATTTCATTTTAGTCGATCGCTTTTTAAACAGTGACAGCTCCATTGATGCTCCTGTGCTGGACGATCGCGTACATGAAAAAGCGAATTTCCACGGAGGAGATTTAGCAGGAATTTTACAAAAGGTCAAAGAGGGATACTTTAAACAATTAGGTGTAAATACATTATGGTTGTCTCCGATTACCCAAAACCCATTAGAAGCATTTCAAGAATGGCCCGAGCCACGACAATTCCATGCAGCTTATCATGGGTATTGGCCGACTTCCCACCTCGATATCGATCACCGCTTTGGAACTTATGAAGTCTTTGAAGAGCTCATCGAATCACTCCATCAAGAAGACGCTAATATCATCCTCGACTTTGTGAGCAATCACGTTCATCAAGAACATCCACTCTATAAAACGCGTCCCGATTGGGTCACCCCGCTCCAACTTCCTGATGGGCGAATGAACGTTCGCCTGTGGAATGATTTCCGATTCTCTACGTGGTTTGAGCTATTTTTGCCTACACTCGATTATGACAATCCAGAAGTAGTTGAAGAAATGACCAATATTGCGCTGCATTGGTTAATTGAGTTTGAGTTAGACGGTTTCCGACATGATGCCACGAAGCACATTCCCCAACATTTTTGGCGAGCACTATCACTAAAAATGAAAAAAGAAGCGCTAATTCCGCAGCAGCGAACGATCTATCAAGTTGGAGAAAGCTTTGGCAGTCGCGAACTCATTGGGAGCTATACCTCTTCAGGAATGTTAGATGGGCAATTTGATTTTAATTTGTATTTCGATACCCGTAGCGTGTTTGCTTTGCCAGATCAATCATTCAAACTGCTCCATCAATCCTTAATGGAAAGCTTTACGCATTATGGCGAGCTTCATATGATGTGTAATATCACGGGTAACCACGATTTATCACGATTCATTTCTTATGCTGGTGGAAGCATCAGTTTTGAGGAAGATACAAAAATGGCTGGCTGGACCCGAGAAGTTGGCGTTGGCGATCCCATTGGCTATAAACGACTCCTTTCTTTAATTGCCTTTACCATGACCATTCCTGGCATTCCAGTTCTTTACTATGGCGATGAAATTGGAATGCCAGGTGCCGAAGATCCAGACAACCGAAGACCCATGAAGTTTGATGGACTAACGGAATACGAATTGTATACTAAACAGGTAACTGCTCAAATTATACAGCTCCGAAAAAATAAGTTAGCCTTTACTTTAGGTGAATTTCAATTACTTCATCTCACAGATACTACTTATGCTTATGCTAGGAGCCATTTCGATCAGATAGCCATTGTTGCTTTTAATAAGTCATCCGAATCACAAACATTGAATTTAGAATTACCCGAACGATTTAGAGATGTAAAATTGAAGAGTAATTTTGGATGTAAAATCTGGCGAAGAAAAGAGGTGTTGAAATTAACTTTAGAGGCGGAAAGCTTTGATATTTTGACCTAGAAATTCATCTCATAATACTTAAATGTTGTTTGGAGCGTGAATAAGGTATTCTCCCCAAAGGCCCTCCCTACAAATCTTCAGAGTTGTAGTAAATACCGCCACAAGCGATTTTAGCAGTTCATCAAATAATAGTGGATACACGAATAAGTTCAAGATAAGCAGTTCAAAACCTTCTACAAACAAAAAAGCCGCAATACACTGCGGCTTTTCAATAATATGATAATGGCTTTATACTAAAGCAGCTTTCTCATTGCGGTGAATGGTTTCCTTACGATCAGGACCATAAGAAACCAACGTAATGGATACGCCTACTTCTTTTTCGATGAACGCAATGTAGTCTAACAATTGGCTAGGCAAAGTATCGAATTCCATGGAATTGGTAATTTCAGTTTGCCAACCACCAAATGCTTTCAACTGTGGCTTCAAGGTTTTATTCATATCGAATGGCAAGATTTCTGTCTCTTGATCATTTTCATCTATATAATGTGTACACACTAAAATTTCCTCAAAGTTATTCAACACATCTGATTTCATCATAAATAACTCCGTCACTCCATTAATCATCACTGAGTATTTGAGTGCTGGTAAATCCAACCAACCACACCTACGCGGTCGACCAGTAGTTGCACCAAATTCATGACCAACTTTGCGAAGCTCTTCTCCTGCTTCATCAAATAATTCCGTAGGGAAAGGGCCATTTCCTACACGGGTACAATACGCTTTAAAAATGCCAAATACACTGTTAATGGCTGAAGGAGGAACGCCAGTACCAGTGCAAGCACCTGCGGTAAACGTGTTAGAACTGGTTACATAAGGATAAGAACCAAAATCGACATCTAGCAACGAACCTTGTGCGCCCTCTGCCAAAATCGTTTTTCCTTCTTTCCGAGCATTATTGAGGAAGTATTCGCTATCAATAACCCTTAATTTCTTAATGATTTCCAGCGCAGCAAAAAAGGCTTCTTCTTCTGCTTCTAATTCATAATCAAACGCGAGGTAACTGAGCATATCTTTATGCTTCGCCACTAAAGCATCGTATCTTTCCTTGAAATTATCGGTAAAGATATCGCCCACACGCAGGCCAGAACGACCAGTTTTATCCTGATATGCTGGGCCAATTCCCTTAAGGGTAGAGCCAATTTTTTGATCACCTTTCTTCTTTTCAGAAGCAGCATCTAATAAGCGATGTGTAGGAAGAATGAGGTGCGTTTTCTTAGAGATAAATAGGTTATTTGCCACTACAGCCCCTAATTTCTCCACATTCTCAATCTCGCGCTGAAGCGTAATGGGATCGAGTACCACACCGTTGCTAATCACATTTTGGATGTTGGGCCTAAAAATACCAGAAGGAATTTGGTGGAGCACCACCTTTTTTCCGTCAAACTCGAGAGTATGCCCCGCATTGGGCCCACCTTGAAAACGCACGACAATGTCATACTTTGGCGCTAGGAAGTCTACAACTTTCCCCTTGCCTTCATCACCCCATTGTAAACCTAATAGTACGTCCATAATATAAAGCTAGAGAACTGGTAAATAGTGAGTAGAATAATCTTGCCTGCTGCAAGACTAGTGGACGCGATGTCCACACAAATATAGAGCAAAAGCTTTTTAAACGCCTTATGTCCTATATAAAAGGATGGAAAAATATTCAACCAATAGCTTTTATATTTAGGTTATCCTGCTGCAAATCGGGGATGAATGGTGCAGCCGTTGCCACAACCGTTTGCAGTTCAATTGTAGGCTAATTCTTTTCAAATCAATGGATTATGCCGTAAATTGAATCAATTTCAACGAAAAACAACACCATGCCCAATCCCCATTTAAGGGCGTTAAATTAAATATGAAATGAATAAACCTAAGCTGTCGTTTTGGCAAATTTGGAACATGAGCTTTGGCTTCTTGGGAATCCAATTTGGTTTTGCTTTACAAAATGCTAATGTAAGTCGGATCTTTGAAACCCTTGGAGCAAATAAAGATGATATTCCCATATTGTGGTTAGCTGCCCCCGTAACAGGTCTGCTCGTTCAACCCATTATTGGTTACATGAGTGATCGGACTTGGAACTCGCTAGGAAGAAGAAAACCTTACTTTTTGATTGGAGCTATTTTGGCCTCCATTGCACTTATTTTCATGCCCAACTCCTCTACCTTATGGATGGCTGCGGGTATGCTTTGGATCATGGACGGCTCCATTAACGTCTCTATGGAGCCTTTCCGTGCATTAGTAGGAGACATGCTTCCATCTGAGCAACGCACACAAGGTTTTGCCGTTCAGAGCTTTTTTATTGGGATCGGAGCCGTAGTTGCTTCTGCATTACCCTATATGCTCACCAACTGGTTTGGTGTAAGTAACACTGCGCCCAAAGGCGAAATTTCCCCTTCTGTTGAAATCTCCTTTTACCTTGGAGCCTTTGCCTTTTTCACTGCTGTACTCTGGACGATTCTGAAAACGAAAGAGTATCCGCCAGAAATGATGGAAAAGTTTGAAGAAGGCGAAGAAGAAGAACAATCTGCCAGCCTCAAAGATTTCTTTGCTGATTTTGTGCGCATCCCCAAAACCATGCGACAACTCGCATTTGTGCAATTCTTCACTTGGTTTGCCCTTTTCTCAATGTGGATTTATACGACAGCATCGGTAACTAGTCACATTTATGACATGAAGATTGACAAAGCATTTACTACCAAATTATCCACTCAGCTTGCAGGTATTAATGTGGGTTCAGATGAAGATGCTAAGGAAGAACATCAATCGGTAAAAGCTGATTTAGATAAAGTGCTAGAAAAAATTGAAAACGGAAAAGATAAAGTAGCACCAAGTGTGAACACCGTTGGCTACCTCTTGGAAAAAACGATGAGCGAAAGCGAGCTTTATTTAGCCTTTAATACGCATTTTCCATCTGTTAATTCCTCAGAAGAAGGTTATGACAAAGTGAAAAAAGAAATGGAGAAATTGACGGAAACGCATCAAGAAGATCCTAGAAAGATAAATGTAAGTTATGAGGTGGTGAATTTCTTCGACCAGCAAGTTAAAAAGGGAAGTATTACTGATGCTAGCTTGGCAGAAAAACTTACCACCATAACTCCACTCAAATACATTCAGCAAGAATACAATACAGGTGCGGACTTTGTGGGAATTTGTTTTGCAGCCTACAGTTTATTTGCTGCCTTATTCGCCTTTTTACTTTCTCCTTTAGCTGGAAAGATTGGCCGAAAAGGTACCCATGCCGTTTCCTTGATTGCAGGCGCTTTGGGATTAATTTCGATCTATTTCATTCAAGACCCGAACTTGTTAATTATATCTATGATTGGTATTGGTTTGGCTTGGGCAAGTATTTTATCCATGCCTTATGCCATGCTTGCAGGATGCTTGCCACCTAAAAAGATGGGGATTTATATGGGAATTTTTAATTTCTTCATTGTAATTCCTCAAATTTTGGCTTCTTCACTGCTCGGTTTCTTTATGAATAATTTCTTTGATGGAGAAGCGGTATTAACCTTGGTGCTAGGAGGTGTATCCATGATTGTTGCAGCAGGGTTAACCATGATTGTAGAAGATAAAGATGATGTTGTGACAGCAGAAGCTTAATCAACCTTCAACTAAAACCAAAAGCCTATTGTAAGCAAATGCAGGTACAATAGGCTTTTGATTTTAGCAAGGCTTAAGGGATTACGCCCCAAAAGGTTCTCCATCCAGCACCATTAACTTATATCCTCGCCCTCGGATATTCACAATCTGTATCGTAGGATCTTCTTTGAGTTTCTTCCGAATATTCGTGATGTATACATCCATGCTCCGCGCATTAAAGTAAGAATCATCTCCCCATAATTTTTTAAGGGCATATTCCCGCTCCAATAATTGATTTTTACTCAAGCATAATAAGCGCAATAAATCAGCCTCCCGATTGGGCAACACCACTTGCTGCTGATCCAATTTTAACGAACGATGCACATGATCGTACTGATACTGTCCAATGGTAAAAATGGTTTGTTCTTCCTCTTCATCCTCCAGTACACCTACTCTACGCAAAATGGCATTGATGCGCATAATCAGTTCTTCCATGCTGAAGGGTTTTTTAATGTAGTCATCTGCTCCTAACTTAAACCCTTTCAATACATCTTCTTTCATCGATTTGGCCGTAAGAAAGACAATCGGAACTTTTCGATCTACGGCTCGAATTTCCTGAGCTAAAGCAAACCCATCCTTCTCAGGCATATTGATATCTAAAATGCATAAATCAGGAGAAAATGCTACAAACTGATCATAGCCCGCTTTACCATCGGTACTCCAACGCGCCTCAAAGTCTCTCGACTCTAACAGCTCTTGCACCATCATCCCCAAGTATTGGTCATCCTCAACGATTAAAATTTTAGGAGCTTGCATTTGCTTCATCTATTAATGGTTTATCCTTGCTTATAAGGAAGTAAAATCTCAAACCGACTCCCTTCTTGATTTTTACTACTGACAGAGATTGTTCCATGGTGTCGTTGCACAATTTGCCCAACATAACTCAAACCTAAGCCAAAGCCTTTCACATTATGCACATTTCCTGTTGGTACACGATAGAACTTTTGGAAAATTCGTTGTAAATGATCTTTGGCAATACCAATGCCTTTATCCATCACGGCAATTTTCAATCCTGCATCCGTATTTTCTGTATGAATCGTAATTTCTGGTTTCTCTGGAGAGTACTTATTGGCATTATCTACCAAATTAAATAACACATTGGTAAGGTGTAATTCATCCGCTTCTAGCAAATCATTAGTTGCTTGTAGGTTTGGGGTAATCCACCCGCCTTTTTGTTCGACTTGTAACTTAAAACTATCAACTACCTGTTCAATCACTTCATGAAGGCTAATAGATTTTATTTTTAACTTAAACTCTTCCTTTTCTAATAAAGCCATTTGCAGCACTTTTTCTACTTGCTTACCTAAGCGGTTATTCTCTTTCTTCGCAATTTCAAGGTATTTCTGAGTCGTTTCAGGTTTCGCCATCATCCCAAAACTCTGTAAGGCTTCAATGGCAAGCGAGACATTACTAATGGGTGTTTTGAACTCATGAGTCATGTTATTAATGAAATCATTCTTGATATCCGACAACTTTTTTTGGCGCAAAATCGTTCGGATGGCAAACCAAAAACAAGTGGCTACAATAGCGATTAAGGCGATGGAGGTAAAAAAGACTCCAGCTAACTCTTTCAAGAGAAATTCATTTTTATTTGGAAAGTGCAGCAGCAATAGCTTACCGTCTGAATTAGATTGATTGCCAACTAGTGGGGTTCTAAATTCACTTTGTGGCAAAATAGAGGCATGCTGTTTAGCTACATTTTGAAATAATATTTCATCTTTTTCTTCATGATAGACGCCAAAGAGGTATGCCAAATTTAGTCCTTGTTTCTCTAGGGCTTCCTTCATTTCATGTTTCAAAAACTCAAAATCAATGTTCGCTCTTTCTTTGTGCAACTTACTCCATGCCCATGTTTTTGTTTTGTTTGTCGCGCCATCACCTCCCACTTGAATATCCACCATAGCAGTTGACGGTTCCTCAAATGTCTCATTTATCAACTTATTGTCTCTATACACCCGTTTTACCACCTTATTTCCGTTCTCATCTCGTTCAATATTTTCTATAACAATTTGGATACTTTCCCCCTCAGGCTGCGTTACTTCAACAATATCAACATCATTATCATGCTTTTTAGGTCTGATAGTCGTTTTTGTTGCTGAATGAATAAATCCTGATGTTTTAATTTTAATATTGGGTTTGTGAAGCGTATCTGGTGTAGTTGTATTAAAATAAAACTCTGTGAGTGAGTCAACCGAGAAGCTTTCTACATCTGTGGTAAACACAAAATGGTTTCCTGAAGTGATCTGATGTTCCAAATAACTTTCGAGTACACTATTCAACGCAAACTTGGCGTTCCGCTCAAAGTTTGCCTTATTCAAACGCATATCCCGATAAATCCAATTAAATTGAAATCCAATCAATGCCATCATGGCAATTGCCATCAAAATAATTGTCCACCGTATAGAATTGGGCTTTTTCATGGATAGATTACATCGTTTCAATTCCAAAAATAATGATTTCTAAAAGCGATGCTTTATACTTAACACTACTTAACCTTACTCAAGATTATGGCTCATGCATTTACGCTAATCATTTTTTCTTCTATATTGCATATAATACTACTTCTACAACGCTCCAGGACATCTATTTTCTTTCCTGATTTAGCAAACGATCTTTCCTCAACAAAATACCGACTTAAAAAGCATGATATTTGTTAAAATCAAATGAAGCTACAATAATTAATGATCTAATCTGACCCTCAAAATACACTAAAATATTAGTTCAAATTCAACCAATAGGTAACTATGATTCAACAACATACCTATCATTTTCCTACAGATATTCGTTTTGGTGCTGGTGTAATTAAAGAATTACCCGATTACCTCAAAAAAAACAATTTATCTAAGCCTTTTATCGTTACAGATCCAATCGTAAAAGACCTACCTCACTTTCAAGCAATTATTAGTCATTTAGAAAGTGCTGGCTTTGAGCCTGAAATTTTCGCTGAGATTCAGAGAATTCCTCAAAAAAATGATGCTGTAAAAGGAAGTAAACATTATCGAAATGCCTCCTGCGATGCCATTATCAGTATGGGAGGTGGTACGTGTAGCACTGTAGCTCGTGCCATTGCATTAAGTATTCACCATACGCGCGATTTGTTTGATTATGAACAACGAAATGGCGGAGAAGAGCTGATTACAGACAATATCCCCCATTTTATTACTGTCCCGTTTACGGCAGGAACAGGCAATGAAGCTGCCAGAAGTTGTTTCATTTCTGATGACGAAACCAAAGAGCAAAAACTTATTTATTCTAAATACCTGATTGCAAAACAAGTCTTTGCGGATCCAGAGCTCACTATGAATCTGCCGCCAAATGTTACTGCTTCTACTGGGATGGATGCCTTAGCGCATAACATTGAGGCATTCTTAGCAACAGGCTTTCATCCCATGTGTGATGGAATTGCGTTGGCTGGAATTTCCATGATTTCTTCATCTATAGAAAAAGCGACATTCGAACCTACAATAGAGGCCCGAAGTAAAATGCTTATTGGATCGTTAATGGGCGCAGTAGCTTATCAAAAAGGCTTGGGAATTGTACACGCTTTAGCACATCCACTATCTAGTCTTTTCGAAGTTCATCATGGTACTGCCATTGCTACCATGATGCCTTATGGTCTTGAATTTAATGCTAAAGGTATGACGATCCAATTTCAGCGAATTGGGTGGGCTATGGGTATCGACATTGACAATGTTCAAGAACTGATTGACCATTTATTGGAACTCAATCGTACATTAGAATTACCCACTAACATTCAAGCTTTTGGCGTACAACCAGAAGACCTTGAAAACCTTGCTGAAATGGCGGTAAATGATTTTTGTAATGAAACCAATCCTAAAAAGGTAAGTAAAGAAGATTATATCCGAATCTATAGAAATGCACTTCATGTGCTATAAACAAACATTCCCACTCAATGTGAAGTTGAGTGGGAATAATAGTATTGCATGCAAACTCGCTATTAAGGGTTCACAAAATCCATAACAGCATTGTAAAATGCTAATGGTTTCTCTGCGTGAATCCAATGCCCTGCATCTTCAAAATCTAGAAACTGAGCTTGGGGAAAAAGTTGCGCCAAATGTGGTTTGTCCTCATCAGCAACATAATGGGACTTCAAGCCTCTCATAAATAAAGTAGGCTTGTAATTAGGCTGATCACCTGCTATCTCAATACTAATATTTTCGATTCCATTCGTAATCGCATCCAAATTAAATCGCCATTGAAACCCTTTTTCTTTGTCTCGATACAAGTTCTTCAATAAAAATTGACGAACTGCAAAGTTGGGTTCTGATGCTGCTAACAAGGCATCTGCTTCTTTTCTTGAGGAGATTGCTGAAGTATCAATAGCATTTAAGCCATCTAAAATATCGCCATGATGTATTGGGTAGGATCTAGCTGCAATATCAACCACGACTAGTTTATCATACAGCTCTGGGTATTGTAACGCAAAAAGCATGGATACCTTTCCCCCCATAGAATGTCCTGTAATAATCGGATTCTCAATTTCTTGATTTTCAATGAATCGCCGAAGGTCTTCTTTCATGGCATCATAGGTAAACTCATTTGTATGAGGACTCCTCCCATGATCCCGATTATCAACCAAATATACTTGATGGGATTCTGCAAACTTTCTCCCCAAGGTCATCCAATTGTCTGAAGAACCGAAAACACCATGTAAAATAATTAATGGTTGTCCAGTGTCACCTATTTTTTTATAATGTAAATCCATAATAATCAAACTAATTGCCTGCAAAGTAAACAGTTCACAAGTAATATAGTTCATCTTTATAGTAAAATCCCATCTCCTAATTTAAGTAAATTACGAAATGGGATGGTATGATTGGATAGCTAAGCCACTAAAAGAAAAATATTCCCTCAAAAGCAAGGTAATGAATCTTTGTCACCACGCCCGCCTGATCTTTCGCGATGTTGCTTAATCCCCTCGCATACGTCACCCCCAAATGTACCGTACCAAAGTCAAACTCTTTCTCAGCACCCAAACCAAATCGAATTGAACTACCAATGGCTTGAACATTCTCTGCATTATTGGCATCTTGTCCATTTATATTCAATCGCGATGATACATTTAAGTCAATAGTAGGGCCTATAAAGCCAGTTACATATAAACCATCTGTGTTTAGCTCATTTGTTCTTAAAGCCAAACCAAACGGAATTTCTACGGTAGTTACTTTCGTTTTTCCAACGTTACTGTCTTTATCGCCAAATGCTTTGGTGGTTAAAGCCACTCCTGTTTGCAAACCATAGTTTTCAGAAAACCCATATCTTCCCGTTAATGAAAGTCGTGTACCAAGCCCACTATCTTCTGCTGTGAGCACATCATTCGTTTCAGTACGAGAAAAGTTGATGGCTGGTCCAAAACCCACTCCAATTTTAACCCCTTCTTGAGCAAATAATAGGGTTGATGGAAAGGCCATCAATAAAATTAAAAGTACTTTTTTCATAGTTAAGATGATTTGAAATGAAAAGCTTCCGCATTTGCAAAGGGCAAAAATAAGAAATGATCTATCAGCGTAATAATTCGTGCGGATTTTCTTCAAATTCATTTAGTTAACAAAAGCTAGTCATTATAGTTAAGCAATAAAAAAGAGGTTGAAAACTCAACCTCTTTTTATCAAAATTATATCTATCGTTTATCCTCCAAAATCATCAAAAGCAACATGCTCCGGAGGCACACCAAAATCATCACACATTTTTATTACCGCGGCATTCATCAAAGGAGGGCCACAGAAATAAAATTCAATTTCTTCAGGATCGGGGTGACTACCTAAATAATTATCAATCAATACTTGGTGGATAAACCCTTGGAATCCTTCTCCCTCTTCATCATTAATGTCCTTCTTCACTTTCCAGTTGTCTTCTGGTAATGGTTCAGAAAGTGCAATATAATACTTAAAGTTAGGGAACTCTTTCTCAATTTTACGGAAGTGCTCCGTGTAGAATAACTCTCTTCTAGATCGACCACCATACCAATAAGAAACCTTACGATCAGTCGTTTTTAACGTATGGAATAAGTGGAAAATATGTGATCTTAAAGGAGCCATACCAGCACCACCACCTACATAAATCATCTCTTTATCTGTTTCTTTGATAAAGAACTCACCATAAGGGCCTGAAATTGTTACTTTATCACCTGGCTTACGTGTAAATACATAAGAAGAACAGATACCAGGATTTACATCCATCCATTTTCCTTTTGCTCGATCCCATGGTGGAGTAGCAATTCGAATATTTAACATGATGATGTTACCTTCAGCAGGGTGATTAGCCATAGAGTATGCTCTAAAAATTGGCTCATCATTCTTCATCTTTAAATCCCATAATCCAAATTTATCCCAATCAGGCTTAAATTTATCTGGACCAACAGGATCATCAGGATGGGGAGCAATATCCATATCCTTAAAGTCGCATACGATAGGAGGTACATCTACCTGAATGTAACCACCTGACTCAAAATCTAAGATTTCGCCCTCAGGTAACTTCACTACAAATTCCTTAATAAAGGTTGCAACATTATAGTTAGATACTACTTCACACTCCCACTTTTTGATACCAAATATCTCTTCAGGAATTCGGATATCCATATCACTCTTCACTTTCACTTGACAAGCCAATCGAACATTATCATGTTGTTCAGCTCGTGAAAGGTGTCCAACCTCTGTGGGCAATACATCTCCACCTCCATTATCTACTTGACATTTACACATGGCACATGTACCACCACCTCCACAAGCAGAAGGCAAAAAGATTTTTTCCCCTGAAAGTGTGTTTAATAGTGTTGAACCAGCAGGTACGACAATAGGATTATCAGTATCTCCATTGACTACGATTTTAACATCACCACTTTGCACCAGCTTTGATCGTGCATATAGAAGAATTCCTACTAAAAAGAGGATAATTGCCATAAAAGCAATAATAGCGATAATTACTACGCTTCCTGTTCCCATGAAATGCTATTTAAGTAAAGGGAAATCCCCAGATTATATATTGAACTATTTGAAAAATACAATACTTATTTTCAATCGACAAATATAGAGTAGAAAAGCGGCAAGAAAAAACTTTCCGAATTTTTTTGAAGATTATCAAACTGCTTCTGACTCAATTTCGCGCACAAAACACGCTATTTTTTTTAGTCAAAAATATAACGAATGTATCTATTAAATTGTTTTCCATAGATAGAGCTATATGCCTTAATTCAATAAATTAAACGGCATTGCCGGATGAGCCTTCTCTGGTTTCAATATAAGGCGCAACTTTAAGCCA
>JBMYQA010000156.1:0-13523 GCA_049600855.1 Flammeovirgaceae bacterium
CTGTTGACTTGTATTGGAAAAGGGCTTTTTTGAAATTATTATGTGATAAATCGTATTGATTGACAGCTACATTCAACCTATCTTCAGGCTGATTATTGGTATTTACTACCCAATTATCGGCAGGCAGATCAATGTTGACATCCGAACAGCCCGGTACAAAGAATACCGAGATTTCGACACTATCTTCTAAGCTAAAATCGCAAAGTGACTCAAAAATGAGGCGTATATTTTCATATTCCATCACATCGGGCTGGCCTTGTGCTACGCGCAGCGTCTTTTGGGTAATGGCACCAGCAGGAATTAAAAAGCTGCGCCCATCTGTGAGGAATTCACCATCCATCGTCAAAATCGCTCCATTTGGATTGGTGGTGTCATCTACCCGTAAGCGGTACCAGTTGGTTTCACCAATTTCAGAATTATTAGCCAAATTTAGGGTAAATGTGGCTTGTCGGTTTGAAGGAATATTGGCCGCTACTGCGTTATCCACACTAATTTCGGGGTTTTCGGCTCGAACTGTTGCCGAACTGAGTACATGTTGGCCAGGCTCAAAATATTGGGTCCGAAACTCGCCTTCATACGGACAACTAGTTACGCCACCTCGGAGGTTAAATGAAGGCCCAAAATTATCGCCAGGATTTTTGACATCTATGGTAAAGAAATCGGCAACTGTTCCTCCTGCTAGTGGTGCACCTTCACCATCTTCTAATACATAGCCATAGGTGGTAACATTGGTAGTGTCATTAATGTCTACATCTACCTCGCTTTCTTGATCTGTATAGGTGATTTTTGCCAATAATCCCACTGAATTGATCTTTGCGCTTGTTCTGCGCCCTATGCTTGAATCGTAATACCATTCGTGTGTTCGAGTAGTACTTTTTACGGTATCTACAGTAAACGATTTTGAAATGGAAGTACCCGCATCAAATGAGAGGTTCTCTTCTAAGCTTGCTTGCACTTTTCTACGCTCGTTTTCTCTTAACCAGTAGTGCCAGCCAGCGATTTGAGTATTGTAATAAAACACACTATCTGTAAGCGGGCCTACGAGCGTATCTATAATAGTTTGTGGAATCTTTAGCGCATAACTAGGCCCAACTCCTCCTGTTTTCGCTTGATCTCCCCAAATGTTTTCATCATGATTATTTGAGCCAAAATGAGGATCAGTATCTGCCAAAAGAGATAGGTAACGCACTTTATCTGTTGCTACTATACTAGTGTCTACACCTATTTCTAATAATTGATTCCGAAGTTTTTCTAAACCGGGAATAATTTGTGTTTCAATTTGATTCACCGTAAAAGTAAATGAAGTGGTGATTTGGTCAGCTACACTTACCCCAGCTAATTTTCCAATTGAAAAGCCGTTATTTTGTTGTTGGCAATCAGAAGTTGTCAAGCAATTCGTAGTCGGAATGATTTGTAAATTGGTAGCCTCTCCATAAATCAGGTTAGATGCTGTACCTACAAATACATCTGCGCGATGCCCTACAAATTCTTTGTCATCACTTGTTTGCCAAGTTTGATCCGTTGTAATCGTAGTGGTTACGGTATTATCTACCGAATTTTCACGTGTAACACTTGCGCCAACCTCAAGTGCCTCTGTCGCTTCAAGCTTCGTAATTACCCCTGCACCTAACCCAACAAAGGAAGTTAGGTTAAAACCTAAAGAGACTTCGGCTTCATTATTTGTTACTTCAACTTCAGAAGTAGAAACACTTGTGGTGCTTGAAATAGAAGTACTCTTATCAAAGAAAGAATAACTATTACTGCCTGGCGGGTCTCGTAAAATGGCAATTACATTAATGGGGCCGAGTGTTGTGAAATTATTACCCGATGGCTTAGCGCCAAAAATAATTCCTCTGAATGGATCACTGGGTCGCCAAACGGTTTTAATGGCACCATTATTCCCTGAAATGGCCGTGATGCCTAAAGTTCTGGTATAGCTGTTTTGAGTATCAATAGGATCAGCGTTCACTTCTGGGGTTCCACCTGTAAAGGTATAAAGTAATTCCCCTTGATTATCTAGATTAAATGTTTGAAGATTCGTGTTAATCGCTAAATCATTGCGGATTTCAATTTGTCCATCGGTTACTGGAACTTTATCTACTACGCTACTTCCCCCATCCGTATTCGTATACTGCTCAGAAAGTGCAATCTTCATTTGATAATCAGCAAGTTGTCTAAAAATTGGGTGGCCAAAGTTATAGTTCGTGCCAGTGATTAAATCAACTTGAGTGCTAGAGTCATCATTTGGATCGACATAAGTGAACGTCCTTTCTCCAAAAACTTCCTCCCCTTCCGTATTGGTAACATCAATGGTTGGGGTAACGCGATAAATAAAATCTTCACGGTGTTGAAACCTAAAGGTATCCATTGCGATAATCCAAGTCGTATCTTGAAATTGCGGATAGATGATTTCATCACGATTTAGGGTATCGGCTGGGTTAAAAACGGGCTCTGGTAAGAAGTGATCATTTACTAGAATCCCTACGGTATCCAATAGGATTTCTTCATTGGCAATATTGCTGGTCAAATCTACGACAGAGAAGCTGTTCGGATCGAAGCTATTGCTACTGGCGTTTACACTTTTTACCGTATATTTTTCTGGTAACAAATAGGCAATGTACTCTCCTGTTTCTGGATCTGCAGTTAAGGTAATATCTCTTGGGTTGATCGCATCGAAGGACATGGTTGAATTGATGGTTCTTTCCTCAAGGTTTATGCTTTTAGTGATGCTGGTTAAATCCCTACCTTTTTGGGTAGTCATGACAATGGTTGCATCTCCAATATTGTCCGTAGATAAGCCAAACCCTAAGGGGTAAGCGGCTTCTACTGGGCCTCCAACTACTCTACCAGCTACTTTCACCAAAGTCGTATCCCAAAATGTTAAACCAGTAAGCGGTTCCTGAAAATCAAAAGTGGGTTCGGCATTGTCAGTGGTGGCGGGAGGAAAACGTCCTGCTTGTTCAAAAGTATGTCCTTGCTTTTGTAAGGTAATGAAATGATTTCCGATGGGTACATCTACTTCAAATTGGCCATTATGATCAGTCATGGATAATTGCCCATCACTGCCCACTACTGGCTGTCCATCTACTAAGATAATGACTCCTTCTACTCCAAAATCAGGTGTATTTGAGTAACGAACATTGCCTGTTACGCTAAATGAAGAAATATCTGTAAAATCAACATTATTTATGATTGCGTTGCCATCCCCAACAAAGAAAGTGCGTTGAGCGGGATTAAATTGATGTACGCCCAATATTGGTGTAAAGGAGTAGAGTGAACCACTCGTTTCGTAGGGGAAACCGACAATTGCGTAATTTCCAGCTTCATCGGTTATCCCTTTAAAGCCCAATTGACTTGCTGTAGGCGTAATCGCTGACCACACACCATTTTCGTGCAAACCATGATGTTCGTTAAAGTCAAAGCCTTGTCGAGAAATGTCATAAAAGCCTTCTCCAACTCCTGCATTCAAGCGCCAATAACCGCTTAAGTCTGCTTCTGTCCCATTCAAATTGCGAGAAAAAGTGCTTAGGATTTCTGCGAATGAAAGTTGTTTGTCCCAAAATCGGATTTCATCCATATAGCCTTTGTAAAATGTGGTACCTAGCGAATCTTTACCAAAAAATAGGTTTGCATCTGTATATTCAGGAGTGTTTGAGGGTTTGATTTTAACGGAATCGATCAACGTATCATTAATGAGGGTATATAAGGCTAAGCTATCTGAGGGTTCATAAGTAATGGCAATGTGAAAGAAGGTATCTTGCGGAGCTTCAAAAGGCATGGTCAGCAGCTCATCGCCCAACTTAAAGGTTAATTCATTAATCGTGGGGTCATACGTTAACTGGTATTCTTCCCCTTTACTAAAAATCACCCCTTTGGCATTACCTATTGCTCTCGTCCACAGCTGCAGACTAAAACCATCATGGAATAGCAATTCATTTCCATCAGCCACACTCAAAAAGGCATTGGTTCCATTTAAGAATAAACTTTTCCCACGAAGGTCTCCATTGGTTTCAGCTACTACCTCCACATTTGGAACTGCTGTACCTCCTTCATAAGTAATTTGTCCTGTGGCAGTTCCTGTTGCTAAAGAAAAACCAACGGCATCTATGGTATTAATGAGTGGTTGAACGGTACCATCGGCGATACCAGCAGCAAACACCGTATATTTGTAGATTACTCCCTTTTCTGCAAACTCATCGCGAAAAGAACGTCCATTTGCATCTACGGTTCCAATGAGGGTTGAGTCTTGTGAGGCACCTAGCGGTTTTCGGAAGATTCGGAATTGATTAATGCGATTGCCCGCAGCTAAAATCTGCCAACGCAACTCTACATATTCTGCAAAATATCCTTTAGAAGCAAAAAGAGGTTTTCCAAATACTTGGGGGAAATAACTGACAGGAAAAGCAAATCCTGAAGTGATATTGACGACATTACCATTAAGTGTTAACTTCTTGGTAGTATCTGCTGCTAAGCTTCCATTCGAAGTGCGAATTACATTTCCGTTAAGCAATGTTTTGCTTCTATCTCCTCCTGTATAACCAAAATCTTCATTGGTGTTTTGTGCAAGAGTAGCGCTTATACCGATGCAGAAGTATACGATTAAACTAAGTAATGTATTTTTCATTTGCTGTGATCATTTTCGTGAAAACCAGTTAATAGGGTATTGGTTATATCTTAATGATATACAGCACAGCAACATTTTTAGGACGTGTCTCTAAGCCGCCTTTATTTTGGATGGTAATGCCCGTAGTAACTTCATCTTCCATAATATTGGCATAGCCTATATCTGTTTCTGTAGTTCCGTGCCCGTCACTCCCAGAATCATCAATTCGTCCGCCTCCTGTTTCATCATCTAAGAAAATCCTGTGTTTATGGCCAAGGTCTCTCACATTGTGTTTATGACCAGGATCGTTAATATCATGGTTATGCGCTTTCAAGGTATCTAATTGATACGTACCAACTTTGGCTCCTGTATTTCCGCCTCCATTGAGGGCTGTCCTATTCGCGGCATCAGGATCTTGTGAGTCACTTGTTCGGGTATCTACTCCTCTGGGAAACATCCCTCTTAAATCGGGTAAGTGAAACGTGGAACTTCCATTACCATTGCCCCAAGCAGTACCTATTGCGGCAAACAAAGCAGGATATTCTGTACGACTCACTTGGGTACCATCACAAATTAAATAACCTGATGGTGGGGTTTCGCCTGCAAAGGGTAGAATGGTACCGGGGGGCACGCCATTGCCAGCAGCTTTTGCATAAGGAACGGCAAGTAATTCTGCTTCGCTGAGTGTAGTGAAATTACCTGTTCCTGCCTTCACTTCAATTCGCATCTGATAATTAAAGCGATCAAAGGCGAGTACTTGGAAGTCAACGGTAGCCACTGTTCCTACAATGGTATGGAAAACGCCAAAAGCATCTGTAGATAAATCATGTTCTTCTGTGAATACAACTGTAGAACTACCAGCAGGCATAATGCTAAATTTGACAGTAATATTCTGATTAGCCAATGCCACTCCGTCAGCATCACGAGCGTATCCTTGATAACTAAACCCTTTATTTTCAATTTGATTTTGGGCAATTACGGAGAAAATAAGGAGGCTAAAAAGGAAATAGAAGGCGGTAAACTTTTTCATGCTTTATCCATTTAGTGAGTTGTTAAGAAGTTCACACATCTGATACTAAACTCAATGCTGATAGCAGCCATTTTTAATATAAGATGTGCCAAAGAAGTTGTTATATAAATATAGTAACCGCCCCTTTGCATAACAAAAATGGGTAAAACTGATGTCCCATTTTGGTCAAACCTTGTTCTATTTTAGCCAAAATGGTGTTATTGAGGGTTATTAACGATATTAGCGTTAATTTGAGGTAGATTTGAGCGTATAACTCTTTTTGGGAAAATTTGTACAAATATTTAGTTGTGAATGCAAGTAAAATCGCCTTTACTGTAACGAATATGCGCTGGAATCCAATCTTTATCGAAATGACTAGGTTGGCCTATAGTGGCAAATAAGGTCTCTGGATACACCCAAAAATAAGGTCGTGTATCGTAAACATAAGAAGATACTTCTACCGTATCCTTACTTGCTTTTTTGTGGCCATTTGCGACTTTAATGTGCCCACTTCCATTGATCTTAAAAAAGCCATAATTTAAACCTTTATGTGTAATTTCGTTCGCTACCCAATTGTGATTATTTCCATTTTCACCATGTGGACTGTAATAAATTCCATGTAAGGTTACCCGATTTCGAAAGAAAGTGTTGTAAGGTCCAGAAGGTCCCCAAGTATGATCAACCCAAATATTTTCTACTTCATTTCCTTCAAATAAATTGCAAAACGCATAATGACCATGCAATTGAATGCTACCACCTACATGGTGCATCATCTCACTCCTATATTCGTCACAAGAATAATTGTACGCAAACACATTTCCATTTGCTCCTTGCTTCACAATCATAGGATGACGCAAATGTTGAAAACAATTATTCTCAATCAAACATTCACCCGTATGGTTGATGAGCATCACTCCATAGCCTTTTGTTCCAACTCCTGAATAATCATAGGCATGATGCATGTAACATCCTCTAATTGTAATGTTCGTGGAATGGTCAATATTGACATGAGCGGCCACACTCACATTACTTTCAATACCTTCTACCCAACAATCTGCTGCATATTTAAAATGGATATTATTATTAGAAGCTTGATCAGGATTGTTATTTCTTGAAATTTTAAATCCTTTTAATCCTACCTTTGTTATGGGTGTATACGCTGAAATTGTTGGATGTAAATTCAAGTCATAATCAATTCGAAGGGGATTTTGAAAATGAATTTCGGTATCTGTAATGTTCGTAATCTTCACAAATTGTCCAACTGCATATTTCGACCATTCGGTGGGCACTTTATTCCAACTTCCATTATCTTGTCGAATTTCAGCATAATCTCCCACTTTAAAGCTGCTGGTATCCGCTACTTTTACCGAAGTGGCTCCCATTTTAGGAGGAACACGAACAATTTTTTCCAACTTTTGCGCGCCCAAACTTAGCGGCTCCACAAAAATACAAGGACGGGATTTCTCTGTTTTAAAAGCTAATGTTGTTTTAGTAGCCCCTTGGCCTTCCAACACAACACCACTTTTCATCCTTACATGTTGATTGATATTAAACGTGCCTGCGGGCAATACCACTTTACCCGGTTTACCATTAAAACTGTCTATGGCATCTTGAATTACTTTATGATCGTCATCCGTACCCAAAGTTACCATAACCGAAGCTTCAGGATCAGCCATGGTCTTACATCCTGCTACTTTCCAATTTACCATGCGACTCTCAGGAATAGGTTGGGCTATTTTATGCATAAGGTTGGGCTAAAAGGTTGTAAAAAATCAATGAACTCCCAACAAGATAAAAAAGTTAAAAAAGAAAGTAAAGGATTATTTTTATTAAGAACTTGTCTAAGATTCATTTTTAGACTCCAAAAACAGTTCAATTTCTTGCAAGAGCTTGGCATACCATGCCTCCCCATACCTTCTGATCAAGGGTTCCTTTAAAAATTCATATAAAGGCACGCTCAATTCTTTTCCAAAAGCACAAGCCGCCGCACAAATATCCCAGCGATCGTAATTAATGGCTTCAAATTCATCGTATTTCCCCACACGAATGGGATACAAATGACACGAGATGGGTTTTTTATAGTCGATCTTGCCATCGTTATGTGCAAGTTCAATTCCACATTTTAAAATCCCTTTTTCATCGTATAAAGCATACGCACATTCTTTCCCTCCAATGGTTGGGGTAGAAAAATCCCCTTCCTCATCTAACACATAGGGCCCTTGCTTTTCAATTTCACGCTTTCCCTCTTCCGTTAGATAGGGCATCACCTTATCCAAGATTTCTTCCAGAATAGGAAGTTCATCTTCTTCTAATGGAGCGCCTAAATCTCCCTCAACACAACAGGCACCCTTGCATTTATCTAAATTGCAGACAAAGAAATTTTCTACAATATCGTCACTTAATATGGTATGTTCTACAGTTAGCATAGCCTCTTACTCATCACTTTTTATTGCATTGGTAAAGGTAGGAAAAGAAAAATGCAAAGCCCAACAATTGCGAAAAACCACTCGTTTGATCGCAAGTTACAGCTTTCTGAAAATCAAATTATTATTGAGTACTTGAGGAAGTTTAGAAACTTATAAGCCAACTGGAAAAAGATTAATAAGCCTCCGTATTTATACTGACTTTGCCAAAATCAGCATTTCTATTGATTTTACCATGCTAAAAATCCATGACCTTTGTAAGGTAATCAAATCAGAAAAGAGTAGCTACCAAGTTCATTTGATGACAAAGGCGGAATCCGAGAAGCCTTTTAATAACGTTTAATACTAACCCAACAATTAATATTTATGGAAGCTAACTTAGAGAAACCAACACATGTTGAGTTTAACGGATGTGATGTAATCCAAAAGAATGGGAAAACTTTTTATATCTGGAAAATAAGCGATGAAACAAAAGATAAGATTCGTAAATTACTTAACAAGCCTGACTTGGAATTTGGTTTTAATGCAACTTTGGAACAAGTTCCTCCTTATTCATGTCCAGAATGTGGTATTGAAATAACTTTATTTGATGTCGTACGAGCTGGATTAAATGCTATGGGTGATAAACATGGTAGAGAATTCATGATTGAACACCTCCAAAAAAATCAACTAATTGGAAATGGTATTAGTCATGAAATAACCTGCGAAAATGGCCACACACAACCTATTTTCATGGGGTGGGCGGCAAACTTTGGGTGGACATATGACTATCCTCCTTCAGCTTAATGTTACGCGAAGTATCACTAGCTATGACTTTTCAGATTCAACGTTAAGATGATAAATCAATTTATTGTCCGTAGAAAAGGCTACGGACAACTTTTTTCACAACACACAACAAATCAAAGGTCAATTGATTTTGCCCCAATATAGATAAAAAAGCGACACTACTTAAACAAAAAAGACAACCTCGCAAACACATACCGTCCATTTGCTCCAAACTGTTGTGCTCTTCTTGAGTATAGAAAACGCCCACTACTTTGGTTAGCCGCAATATTTTCATCTGGATAAATGTCTAACACGTTATTAGCGCCTATCACGGCCTTCACTTGGTTACTAAACTGATAGGCGAACGATATATCTGTTACAATTTTAGAAGAGAAGGTCTGGAAGTTTTCTACATT
Source organism: Flammeovirgaceae bacterium (assembly GCA_049600855.1). Lineage (GTDB taxonomy): Bacteria > Bacteroidota > Bacteroidia > Cytophagales > Flammeovirgaceae > JBMYQA01. The sequence continues at coordinate 9,217 of JBMYQA010000156.1, forward strand.
ATCTGTCGCTTCATCCACTGGCCCAAAATATACATTTCTGAGCATGGCACTGAACTTTCCTACGATATAGTCGAAGGTTAGGTTAAACTTCACTCTGGGGACAGCCGATTCCAAATAAATTTGGCTGGTACGCCCAAAGTAAATATCTTCCTTCCCCACTAATTGTGGAGAGGTTTTCGGCGAACCAACTAACGCTGTTTGAGAAAGCGTTCCTGCTAATGTTGTTCTTAATTTTCCTACGCCTAATTGTGCATCGTGAGCCATCACAATGTCTAAGCCCATCGTTCTGCTATCAATGGCATTGACAAAAAAAGCAGCTCGAGTTGCATTTGCCTGCCTTAACAGTTCAAACACCTCATGATCTGCTGCTGAACCCGCATTAGGATCATCGGTATCGTTTTGATTGATTGTGCCGTCACCATCTGCATCGCCATTAGGGTCAATTCCTGAAAATTGCCCGGTGTAAACGGTCCGATCTGTAATATTGATCAAATAGCCATCTACTGTTATCGAGATGTTTTCTCCGAGGCTCCCCGTAAATCCTGCGCTAAGATTTGAGGAAGTTTCTTGGGTTAATTGCGGGATTCCTAACAATTGAGCAGGACGGCTATCGTTGGAGAAGGTGCCTACTTCGGAAGGAATGCCATCTACAAATACGGTTGAGGTACTGTTGAAATGAAGCTGATGCAATGAAGGCGCTCGAAAGCCAGTACTTGCAGCAGCTCTAAAGGCAAAATTGTCGTTAAATTCATAACGTAAGGATACTTTTCCATTGAGTGTAGAGCCAAAATCACTGTACCGCTCGTAACGCAGGGCAGCTGTCATGTAAAACTTTTCTGTGAAATCGGCTTCCACGTCTACATAAGCCCCTAAATTCGTCCGAAAGGCATTCACTTCATTATCAGGGCTAAAACCTGGAAATACTTGTGCTCCACCTGGACGTGCATTTCCTCGTTCGTCAAATACGGTATTGATTGGCCCCATAGGATCGGAAATCAAAATGGTATCGCCTCCTGAAGTAATGTACTGAGATGCCAACCCATAATTGGTATACGAAGCTTCTTCACCAGCAAAAATTTGATAGTTATCAATGCGATGTTCAATGCCAAAAGCGATATTCACTCCCGATAACACATCCTTCCAGTACCGAGAAACATCAAGCGTGGCCGTATTTTGTGCAAAGACAAATCCTCCTGAATTGAAACTGGTTGGTGAGGCTTCTTCTAATGATGCATTTAAGGTATTTTCGATTTGAAACTGGAAACTATTTGAACCATACACATTACTAAAATCAATATTCCATTCACCTGCTTTTCCTTTAATGCCCAAGGCAATGGATTTATCCAGAATATTAGAATGAATTTCTGGCAAAAAGCCATTAGGATAAATGCTTGTAACGGTTCTCGCTTGATAGGGTAAGCGATAAAAACCAGCCGCTTCTCCATGTCGATAGGTCAATCCGCCAAATGCATAGAACTCGGAATTCTCAGTTAAAGGAATACTTGAGTTCACAAAAAATCCAGCATTTTCTACAGCAGACTGGCCTACACGCATGTTGAAATCAGAACGAGTTAGTCCCCTTTTGAGGAGTTCCGATTCTGTGATATCCGCTCCTGTTGGGTTTGGGAAATCAGTTGGATTGTTGTAATCATCAAAAATTTGCCCTGTAAAGCGTTTCATTCGATTGGTGTAATCGCGATTATCAAAGTTCCCTGTAAAATTGATGTAACCGCCATCCTGACCAACGGGCAAACCATAATTTAATCCGATTTGAACGGCCTCACCATCCATCGTTCCTTCCGAGTTCTTAGAAAAATAAGCGCCTGTGGTTGCTGTCACATTGAGGGTATTTACATCACTTTTCAATACAATATTGATCACACCAGCAATGGCATCAGAGCCATATTGCGCAGCCGCACCATCACGTAACACTTCGATTCGAGCAATTGCTGCCACAGGAATTGCATTCATATCCGTTCCGACAGCTCCACGTCCAAACGTGCCGTTTACATTGATGAGTGAGGTGTTGTGTCGTCTTTTTCCATTAATCAACACCAAAACTTGATCAGGTCCTAATCCTCTTAGCGAAGCAGGATCGATGTGATCGGTACCGTCAGAGATCGTTTGTTTATTCGAGCTAAAAGAGGGTGCTACATAATTGAGCAATTCATTCACCGTGATTTGAGCGCTATTCACGGCTATGTCAGCCACATTAATAACATCTACAGGAACGGGTGTTTCCAAAGCCGTACGTTCTGAGTTACGCGAGCCAATTACCACTAACTCACTCAAATCCAATCCATCTGCTTCTAAGGTAAAATTTAGCGTATACGTTTGTCCAGCTTGAGCAGTTAAAGATTGCTTGACACTTTTCATTCCAATGAAGCTGGCTACAATCGTATAGTCTCCAGGGCTTACTTCAAACTTATAATTTCCTTCCGCATCAGTTGAAGCGCCTTTGGTAGTGCCTTCAATCACCACATTCGCCCCGATAAGCGGGTCGTTTGTACCTGCCTCAATTACTTTCCCTTGTATCGTTGCATCCTGCGCCAGTGTCACACTCATGATGCAAAAATTAAACAGGATAATTAGTAATGTTTGTGTTAGGTTAGTTGCAATGAGTAGTTGTTTCATCATAGAAATTCATTAAATGAATGTTAGTAACACCGTATAAAACTATTGATTTATAGCAGCAATGCAAAGTAGTTGCACTACGCACAGATTTAATCTGTAGGTGCTCAAAAAAATCGAAAACATTACATTAATATATTTCTATTTATTAAGATATGAAAGCGATTAGAGGATTATCGGTAAATGTCCATACATACAGTAGACAAGGAATTAAATCCAGCCATTCTGCTTAAACTGCTTGATTTCTGCTTCGGTAAAGCCAAATGCTTTTAGATCATTGTCAGAAATTCCAGAAGCTTTCCATGTTTTTAGGTAATTGTAGATACGCAATGGGGTTGCCCATATGCGGACTGTCCCATCAGTAGAGGCCGTCAGAATCAAGTTATCCCGATTAAAATAAAAGCCTTTAATCACTTCTCCACTATGCCCTTTTAAACTCGCAACCAATTGAGGGATTTCGGTATCAATCAACCAAAGTCCCACGGTTTGATCATTTGAACTAGTGACTACATATTTCCCATTTCTTGAAAAAACAGCATCGTTTACATAATTCGTATGTCCTTTGAGTGTAAATAACTCCGTTCCTGTGACACTCCAAACTTTGGCCGTTCCATCTGTTGAGGAAGTAATCACCTTTTGACCATCTGCGGAAAATGAAGCACTGGTGAGACTGGTTTTATGCCCATTTAAAATGGCTAACTCATTTCCCGCCAAATCCCATATACTCACATAACTCGCATTCAAGCCCAAAACCTTTTGTCCATCAGCCGAAAATTGCGCATCGGTATAAGCATAATCCTTTCGACCAAGCGTTCGAATAAATGTTCCATCACTTTTCCAGAGTATCACCGACAAATCATCACTTGCGGTTACAACATAATTGCCATCAGGAGAAGTCGTAATGCTATTTACTTGTTGGGTATGTTTGTGTGGGTAACTAATGGCATTTCCAGTATTCAACTCCCAAATACCTGTATAAGAATCGGCAGAAGCGGTATATAACCGTTGATTATTCGGAGCTAATGCTACCCGATTAATTGAATTAATGTGTCCTTTAAAAGTTGTGATGATTTTTCCGTCTAAGCCTAATTGAATCGCATCGTTTCCTGTGGTACTTGCCACCACAAAGCTGTTGTCTGACGAAAAAGCAATGGAATTAATGGGATAGGTCAATGGGTCAGAAACAGTTACTTGATCGGTTAAGGTATTCCAAAATACCAAGTGTCCATCTCCGCCTCCAGTAACCACCTTGGTTTCATCAGGTGAATGCGCCAGTGTGGTAATGATGCCATCATGACCATCTAGCGAAAATGACGGTTGATTGGGGAATTTATTTCCTTCTTTATTCCATACCTTTACTCCTCCACTGTTATAGGATGCCAATAATTGTTTCGCATCAGAAGAAAGTAGTACACTTTTGGGATATTCTTCGTCAAATCGAAGCGTTTGGATTAATTCTTTGCCTGCGTATGACCAAAAGCGAATGGTACTATCAAAAGCAATGGTATATACGCCATTATTTGGTAAAAAACCACCATCAGCAACCCAACTTGTATGTCCTGTAAACGTGCCAACAAGCGCTCCATTGGCTAACTCCCATCGTTTCGCCACATATTCTCCAAAAGTTAGAAACTGCTTACTATCTTTAGAAAACACCACTTTATTCACCCAATTAT
>JBMYQA010000157.1:0-13479 GCA_049600855.1 Flammeovirgaceae bacterium
ATCGGCATTGCGCAAGGCCAATACGAGGCAACCTGCAACGGGAAAAATGAAGGCGCTTAAAAACCACCAAGCGCCAGGGTGTTTTAGAAAAGCGGCTTTAATAATGACTCCAAAACCAACAACAATCAGTAACAGAATATTGATGATGAAGACTTGTACAAAGAAGTCGTTACTAGGCAAAAAAGCAGCATCTTTAAAAAATAACGTATAGATGGTCAACAAAGCATAGACCCAGAATATGCCCCAAGACAATGGATGTAGGATAGGGTATCGCTTAAAATTGGTGTTAAAGAAATAAATGATGAATAAAATAAAGGCACCTTGAGAGATAAAACTCGCTAAACTTCGTGCCCGCAATTGAAACCAAAATGATTCGCTCCAAATTAATTCAAAACCTAGCCCGCCATCGCCTAAATGAAATAATAGGGTGGAGGCCATCATAATGGCATAAACCACATATATTTTGAGTCTTAACCAGATGGCTACAAATACAGCTACCAATAGTATGGTACACCAAAAGCCATAAAATAAGCCATCTAATAACATCAAATGTGTGGCATTGTGCGCATGAATACGTGGAGCTGTGAGTTTAAAAGGTAGAAAAAGCTCGTCATAATCTTTTTCTACCCTTAGGTAATACGTACTCAGGCTGTTTGGAGGCAATTCGAGTTCATAAATGAAATGGCGATAAGGCACTTCTCGTTGTTCAAATGGAAAGCTGGTTCCTGTAATTAAGCCTTCTGTTAATACTGAATCTTGATAGCTGAAAAGTTGCAGTTTATCGATATTCGAATAAGGAATTTCGAAAAAATAGTGTAGCATTTTATCGCTATTATTTTTCAATTGGTAAGTAAACCAAAGGGGATTTTTTTTCTTAAAGTATCCTCTGTGAAAGAAGCGTTTGGTAATGGGTTGGAAAAGGGTTCGATTTTGGGTGTGGAGCTTTTTTACATCGAGTACTTCATTTTCTTCCATAAATACACCGCAGAAAGCAGATAGCTTTGCTTCCTCTATATTTTCATCCAAAACTAGGGGATGGGGAAATTGACTGATGCTACTCGAATCTGCCCATATGTTGAAGGAAAGAAATAGGAATATTATGATGAAATATCCTCTCATAAATAAGTAATTACTCCTGATATGTTTATAATCTGCTTTTACTATTTTCTTTTATGGTTGATAAGTATACTTGTTTTGTAAGGTAGGTAATTGTGCTTACTAGGATGCATAACAAATCTAATTAATATTTCGATATCTGTACTACTTTACACTCATTGTTTGACAAAAGGTGGCGGGTGATGTGAGATAATCGCTACATTAGCTTAATTTTTTTGGCTTTTTCCGAGTTTTACCTCCCGTTTTTGCTTTCGGTTTGGGAGTTGGTTTAGTCGAATCTTCTGTTTTTTCATGAGTAACAGCATCTTTCTTATTCAAATATTGATACCAAAAAAGCATCATAATAGACATCATAAATAACCAATAACTTGCTGCTATTCCATCACTTATGGAAGTGGTGCTATTCATCATTACCTGATGAAAACCAATAATTGCAAAACCTGCTGCTAAAGAAAGAGAAATGTATTTCATAGTATTGGAATTCCCAAAGTTGCCAGAGTAGCATTAGTTGCCAATTTGCTACTGTGATGCTACTCCTTCCTTGGTGTTAAAAATTAAACTGCAAAGATACCGAGAAATCGCTCAATAACGTGAAGCATTGATCTGAAAAGACGCTTATACCATGCACATGCTGAGCGGTTTTTTGTCGTAAAAATAACAAGCTCACTTTCGGAATTGTTAAATCTATATGGACTTCAGGGGCTTTATCTGTAATTTTAGCCTCATCCTTATCTAAATACAACCTAAACTTTTATGAGAAAACTTTACATACTCGTATTCATATGCATACTTGGAGCGTGTGCTGCTCCACAACCTAATCCTGAACTAGCGCGTTGGGAAGCACATGCAGCAAATACGGAAATTATTCGCGATGACTTTGGCGTGCCTCATGTGTATGGAAAAACAGATGCAGATGCTGTATTTGGTTTGCTTTATGCACAATGCGAAGATGACTTTAAGCGGGTAGAACGCAATTACATTTGGGCGATTGGTCGCTTGGCAGAAGTAGAAGGAGAAACGGCGCTTTACAGCGATTTGAGAGCACGCTTATTTATGACGAAAGAAGAAGCCATCCAACATTTTGAAAATAGCCCAGAATGGCTCAAAAAACTATGTATTGCCTTTGCCGATGGCATCAATTATTACTTGCATACTCACCCAGCGGTAAAGCCCCAACTCCTCACGCGATTTGAACCGTGGATGCCCATGTACTTCAGTGAAGGCTCTATAGGAGGAGATATTGAGCGTGTTTCTACGGAGGATATCCAACAGTTTTATGAGAAAGATCAAAAAGCCTTGCTCGCAGCCGCCGCTGATGGATTAATTCGATTGGCAGATAACGAACCAAGAGGATCAAATGGGTTTGCCATTTCAGGGAAATTGACCCAATCTGGAAATGCCATGTTGCTCATCAATCCGCATACTTCTTTCTTTTTTAGGGGAGAGAATCATGTGGTGAGTGAGGAAGGACTCAATGCTTATGGTGCAATTACTTGGGGGCAGTTCTTTATTTACCAAGGTTTTAATGAAAAGACTGGATGGATGCACACATCCACGTACTCTGATGTCATTGATCAGTTCTATGAAACCATTACACAGGAAGAAAATGGGTTAACGTATAAATATGGCGAAGAGCAACGACCCGTAGAAGAAATTCCTGTGACCTTAAACTATAAAGATGGCGAAACGATTAAGGAGCGCACGTTTACCATGTACCGTACACATCATGGGCCAATTACAAAAGTAGAAAATGGAAAATGGATTGCAACAGCGATGATGTGGGATCCTGTGAATGCCTTAAAGCAGTCTTACACGCGAACGAAGTTAAGTGGACATAAAGCATTTCGGGAAATGATGAATATCCGCACCAATTCATCGAATAATACCGTTTATGCGGATGCAGGAGGCAACATTGCTTATTATCATGGTAACTTTATTCCTAAACGAGATACACAGTTTGATTATGAGCAGCCTGTGGATGGTAGTAATCCTGCTACCGATTGGCAGGGGTTGCATACGGTAGATGAATGCATTACGGTGATCAATCCTCCAAATGGCTGGATTCAAAATTGTAACTCAACACCTTATACTAGTGCTGGAGAATATAGTCCTAAAGCCGAGGATTACCCCAAATACATGACTAGAAATCACGAAAACTATCGGGGGGTACACGCCATTCGCTTATTGGAAAAGGCAAAAGATTTGACCTTAGATAAATTAATCGAACTGGCTTATGATCCCTATTTACCTGCTTTTGAATCCTTAATCCCTGGCTTAGTAGAAGCCTATGATGCCCAGCCCGATCCTGAATTGAAAGAAGCCATTGAGGTATTGCGAAAATGGGATTTTGCCACTTCTGTCGAGTCGGTTGCTATGTCATTGGCATGGAGTTATGGACGTACCTATATGCAGGATGGAAAATCAGCAAGTGATATCAGTTGGATGGAACGGTTTGAATATTATTCAAAAGAATCTCCCTTAGAAGAACGTAGAGCGATTTTTAAGAAAGCCGTGGAGAAGTTAACTGCCGATTTTGGTACTTGGAATACGCCTTGGGGGGAAATTAATCGTTACCAGCGTTTGAGTGGAGACATTAAACTAAAGTTTGATGATGCGCAACCTAGTATCCCGATTGGTTTTGCATCATCTTGGTGGGGAGCATTAGCTTCTTACGGAGCGCGTGCCCAAGAAGGTACCAAACGCATTTATGGTACTTCAGGAAATAGCTTTGTGGCAGTAGTCGAGTTTGGTGAAAAAGTAAAAGCGAAAACCATGTTGGCTGGTGGGCAAAGCAGTGATCCTAACTCGCCGCATTTCGATGATCAGACGCAACGCTATGCCGATGTCCAGTTTAAAGATGTGGCGTACTACCGAGAAGATGTAGAAAAAAGGGCTAAAAAGAAATATCGCCCTGGAGATCAGTAATTATATGATTTTTCATTCTTAAGATAGGTTACAAGTCCTATCTTAGGGATGAAATGATTGGTACAATCGCCTCATTCTTTTTGGTTAACTACTTTCTTGATAGCCAGTGATTTGGCGAATGTCTGAAGGGATAGAATCAACTAAATTAAATAGTGTTCATGACTAAGTTGCTACAAATTGGAATTACAGGAGGAATAGGTTCTGGAAAAAGCCTCATTTGCAAGATTTTCCAAACCTTAGGAGTGCCCATTTATGATGCAGATAGCCGTGCAAAATGGCTCATGGCAAACGATAAATCACTGATCGCAAAAATAAAGGAGGCATTTGGAGAAGCTGCTTATTTGGAAAATGGGGAAGTGAATCGAGTGTATTTAGCCCAAAAAGTTTTTCGGGATGGGGAACAGGTAAAACTGTTGAATCGTTTGGTACATCCTAAAGTTGGGGAAGACTCCATGGCATGGAGTGAATCTTGGCGAGGCAAGGTTCCTTATGTCATTCGGGAAGCTGCTTTAATGTTTGAATCGGGTTCGTACAAACGTATGGATAAAAATATTACCGTTTTTGCTCCGATTGATGTCAGGATTGCCCGTGTGCTCAATCGCGATACGCATCGTAATGAACAACAAATAAGAGCAATCATCAGTAAGCAGATGAGTGAAGAAGAACGGCAACAATTGGCCGATTATGTAATTCGTAATGACGAAAGCGAATTGGTAATTCCCCAAGTACTGAAATTACATGAGGAATTTTTGCGGATACAGCAAGTTCCTTAATTAATCCTCTTCCTCACGTTTTACATCTAAATCGTCTCGATCTTTCAACTTTTTATCAACTACATTTTTGTTGAGGAATTTATTTAATTCTTCTACGGAATGACTACTTGTAATTTCACCAAATGAGTTGATTTTGATATCAAAACCTTCCAAATCAGGGTGTACTTTAGGCTTTTTCTTGTCAGGATTCTTTTTCTTGCTCATAGTTTGAAGAGATTAGTTGTTTAAACAACAGCGTAATCGTTTAAATAAGTTCCGCTGAATTCCTAAATCCTAAACATTTGCTTGGGCTTCGAAAAGCTCCATTTCAAAAAGTTGCGCCAAATGACTTTTTACTTTTTCCGTTACTGCAACTAAATCTTGTTTTTGACCCAATTCTTGTTCGAGCGAAGTAACCGCTTTATCTGAAATGCCACATGGAACGATATTGTTGAAATAATCGAGATTGGCATTTACATTGAACGCAAAGCCATGCATGGTCACCCAACGGCTTGTTTTCACGCCAATGGCACAAATTTTCCTTGGATTCGTTTGTTTTTTATAATCAATCCATACCCCCGTTAATTTGTCGATTCTACCAGCATCTATTTGGTAATCGGCAAGTGTCCGAATAATTGCTTCTTCGATAAATCGTAGGTATTTATGAATATCGGTGAAAAAGTTGTCGAGATCGAGAATGGGATAGCCTACAATTTGGCCTGGCCCATGATAGGTAATGTCTCCACCGCGATTGATTTTATAGTAAGTAGCCTCTTTTTCTTTTAAGCCTGCTTCATTTAATAACAAGTGGCTTTCATCTCCACTTTTCCCTAAGGTATAAACATGAGGATGTTCTACAAAAAGAAGATAGTTCGGCGTAACGTCTGGTAATTCCCCCCGATCTTCTTTTCTTCGGTTCTCCAATTTCATGTTGACTACCGATTGAAATAGTTCCGTCTGGTAATCCCATGCTTCTTTATAGTCCATAGTTCCAAGATTGCGGAACTCCACCTGTTTATTTGGATTTTTATACATAATACCTAAGTCTTTAGGCGGTTGTGAATGATCGTACAAAGCTAAGCAATTCTAAGCTTAATCAGCTATAGTCAAGTTAATGACTTATTCTTCATCTAAGCCAAGCTCATGCATCTGTTTTTCGCGCACTTTCCATTGCTGAATTTTTACATGATCTTTCACCACTTCCAAAGATTGATTCGCAATATCTTTAGCGAGTTGATTGAGTTGTTTATCTTCTCCTTCTTGAAGAATGACGTTAAGCGTGAAATCGGCAACATCATCGAGCATCACTTTGTTATTAGGAGAGCCAAGGTCTTGTAGGGCTTGATTGATGACTCGAAAAACAATATCGCTAATGGCACTTTCAAGCATTTGGCTGATATTACTTCCGACTACTGGGATTTTTTCAATGAGGCTAATTTCCCGGTTTTGTTCTACTGCATCTTCAATTAAGGTATCAATGTAGTTTTTGATATCGGCATGATACGCCAAATGCGCTTCGGATGTAGCTTGTTGAATGCGTTGTGATAACCATTCTACCAGTGCTGCTTTTTGTGGGCGAATGACCTCCTCCAGTATTCGATCAATGACTGGATTACCCATTTCCAATTCATTTTGTACCTCTCCAATGACGTTCACTACTACTCTGTCCGAAATTTCTTCTGTTAAAATATTGAGGTACTTTGTGCCTTTTTTATAGAGGTAACTGTTTTTCAAGTCAATCATTTCCATTTTGTGAAGGCGGTACAGAATGGCAAAAATTCGGATAATTCGAAAAAACTTAAAAGAAGTAACAGGAATACAGCCCAAGGTATCGTACCAATGTACAAAAGGATAGAAAAACCAGCGATGATACGTTTTTCTTCGAATGGCAATGGCCCAACGAATGAGTAATTCACCTAAAAAGATACTGACAAACACACTATCATAAAAAATGGGATCAATAGAAGTATAGGCTAAATAAAAGTCGTTGATGCTTGATTCGCTGGTATAAGTGAAAATGAGCCCACTCACCACATCTGTTCGGAGTAGTAAATCAATGAGCGTCCAGCAGAGGTACACAACGGCGAGCAGAATCATGACGACATCTAGCAAAAAGAAACGCAGGTCATCGCTTTTATTACGTAATTTTTTGAAGTCAATTTTGAGCTTCATGGATGTGATTTTTAAAGATCAATACAATAGATGAGTAGCTGGAGTAAATGTAACTAAAAAAGAGGCGATCTTAGGTAAAATAACAAGATCGCCTCTTTATGTTTTGTATCCTGCTATTATTCCACAATTTTAATTTCCTCTTCTAAAGGACAACCATCAGATACCCATTGATACGCATCTGTTTGTGCTCTAAATAACAATTCACCTTCCGTTTTGTTTATAGGTAGGTTATCATGTGCTTCATTTAGGAACCGCGCTTTGGTATTGTCCAGTAATTGGAATTGAATCATTTTTAAGATTTCTTGCTTAATGCGTGGATGATAAATTGGGAATACTACTTCTACTCGGCTATATAAATTTCTTCTCATCCAATCGGCAGAGCCTAAGTACACTTCTTCTTGACCGGCATTGTAGAAGTAGAAAATACGGGCATGCTCTAAATACATGTCTACAATGCGTTTGATGCGGATATTTTCACTCATGCCAATGACTTGGGGAATGGCACAACAGATGCTTCTTACCAGTAAATCAACTTGTACGCCAGCCCTGCTTGCCTCATAAAGCTTGAGGACAGAAGCCTCGTCTTCCAAGTTATTGACTTTAATCATTAAATAGGCTTTTTTACCCGCCTTGGCATGGGCGATTTCGCGATCAATTAATTCAGCAAAACGTTCTTTGAGGTTAATTTGAGCCACTAATAAATGCTCCATCTCAGGAACAGCACGTCTTCTCCGAAGAAACTTGAACACATTTTTTAAATCGCCAATGAGTTTTTCATCAGTCGTTAAGTAGCCATGATCTGCATAGATTTTTGCGGTACTTTCATTGAAGTTACCTGTACCCAAAAAGGCATAACGCTTTTTCTTACCACCCACGACACGTTCTACATAAGCCACTTTAGCATGTACTTTTAAAGCGGGCATGCTGTAAATGATGCGTACGCCTGCCTCTTCCATTTTATTGGCCCACTTGAGGTTATTTTCTTCATCAAAGCGGGCTTTCAACTCGACAAATACCGTTACATTTTTCCCGTTTTTGGCCGCACTAATTAAGGCATTAGCCACAAAAGAATTGGCTGCTACACGATACACCGTAAGTTTAATTTCAGTAACAAATGGATCAATAGCTGCTTCATTGAAAAAGCGCAGTACATAATCGTAGGAGTGATAGGGGAAATGAAGCATGCAATCGTCTTCATCTAAAGCATTAAAAATGGAAATGTGCCGATGGAGCAACACATGAGGTTTAGAAGGACATTTAGCCGCTTCTAATGAAGGCTTAAGTGGATTAGGAAGTTGAAATAAGTCAAAAAGACTGTGGTAAGTATCCGAAGGCATCAAATCATCCTCTTCCAGTTGGAGGGCATCCATCAGGTAATTAATGAATGCGAGGGGCATGTCATTATCGTAAGCGAAGCGACTAGGAACGCCCACATTTCGTTTTTTGAGACGCTTTCTAATCTTATCTACTAAATCTCCCGAAAACTCGTCTTCAATGCGTAAATCAGCATCTCTATTCATTTTAACACTGTAACACGCATTGACCTCATAACCAGGAAAAACAGTTTGGATATTGAGGCGCACCACATCATCTAAAAACATGAAATAATGCTTGTTATCTACCTTCGATAGCGAAATAAATCGGGGTAAGTAGTTACTAGGAATATTTAAAATTGCATAATGCTTTGTCGGTTCGTTTTCAAATGCAACATTTTTTTGTGTTAATTCTATGGCAAAATAGAGTTGCCTGTTTTCTAAGAAAGGAATTGGCCGATCATCCGATAAGATGACAGGTTGTAAATAAGCGAGAATTTTACTCCTGAAGTAATGGGTGAGTTCGGCATGGTGTTCTTTCAACACTTCACGATGATTCACCAGAAAGATATGATGCGCTTTAAGTTCAGGCAGAATGTCGTTTCGAAAGGTTTGTTGGAATTCTAGTTGATGTTCTCGTACTTTTCGCAACACTTTCTTGAGCACACTTTTGGGCTTAAAGCCGATATGCTTCTTCATTTTTTTCTTACCAGCTTTGGCAAAACTTCTCAATGAAGCAACACGCACGCGAAAAAATTCATCACGATTAGAAGAATAAATCGCTAAAAACTTGATGCGATCATAGAGGGGCACTGATTGATCTTTAGCTTCTTCCAACACACGGTAATTGAAGGCGAGCCAACTCAAGTCTCGTCCCATCAATTCATTTTGTTCTGAATTTCCAGTCACGTTTTCTTGTGGAATAGCATCTGTAATAAGTGTTGGGTCTTTTTTGGACATGAACTCATTTTCTCCAGTGCTCATAACTATATCAGTTAAATCAAGGTTTATATTTAAGCAATTCAGTAAAATTGAACTTTGTCTACTGAATTATCAATAAACTCCAAGTTATATTTTATTGAATTTAATGAGAACAAAATACGCGTAATTTTTATTATTTTTAAAGAGGAGTCTGAGCACTTTTCTAAAATATAAACTGCGAGCATATACTTTAGATAACAGCTAAGTATATTTGTTAGACAAGTTCTTAGTTAAAGTAATCGCCTAAGAAGAAGTAGCCATGAGAAAAGCACTCGTATTTATCATCCTTGCTTGTTATTTTTCACCACTTCATGCGCAACTTTCCAAGTTAGACTCTGCTCAATGGTATCAAGGTAAAACAGATAATTTGTGGATAAATGATATTCCTAAAGAATTATTTGAACCTTATGCAAAAAGAGGAGCTGTTTTATTTCAAGAATTGGGGATGCCAATCCAAGAAGGGGATTGTTATCGCAATTTAGCGGCAATTTATGCTTTTGACCAGCAGGATTACCAAACAGCGAGTGAGCTGATTCACCAAGCCTTACATACCAATGCTAAGGCAGCACAACCAAGTATAGAATTACAATTTCTGTGCTATCGTGATCTACTCTCATATAAAAAATACTTACACCAAAAAGATAGTGTACATTACTACATCAATCAATTAATAAGCTTTGGTGCCCAATTAAAACCAGTAACAGAACAACAATATTTCAGTATAAAACAGGAATATGCGTTGTGGAATGCGTCCTTATGTGGCACGAAAAGATTGGGGTTAGAACAATTGTCGCTTACTCATTTGGCTCAAGGGAATTTACCTCAGGCTAAAGAATTATTAGACAGCATTGCACAAATGCCTGAGTGCCAAGGAGCGCATAAATGGCAGTTGGCTGGTCTTTATATGCATTACGATAGTAAGAATGGAGACTATAATGCCGCATTGACAGAAGGCTATCAAACCATCTCGTTGCTTAAAACTCACCGACCAGAAGATACTTATTTATTACCGCCGATTTATCAAAGCTTAGCGAGTGTGTATCAGCAATTGGGATTAGACCAACAAGCCATTGTTTGCTATGAAAAATCCCTCTCTTATCAACGTAAACTTAACTTTGTTGATTCTGTTCAGTTGAGCAAGCTGTATAATGGAGTAGGGGAGTTGTACCGATCTATGGGGGAATATGAAAAAGCTTTAGACTACTATCATTTTGCCAAAGATCTGATCCAAAGTATGTTAGGAGAAGTTAATTTTTCGATGGGAAGTGTCTGCAATAACATTGGTGAATCTTACTATGCTTTGGGGAATTACAGCAAAGCATTAGCGTGGCACAAAAAATCCTTAGCCATTCGATTACAGATTGATGATCATCCTTATCGAACAAACTCATACGATAATTTAGGAATCACTTATTTGCAGTTGGGGGATTTGGAAAATGCAGAACATTACCTGAAAAAAGGCTATCAGCTGCGTACTAAATTTCCCAAAACAGCCCCATATGCAGCATATTACATTAAATCATACCTCCACATTGCAGAACTAAGAATTACACAAGGAAGATACGATAAAGCAATCAAATGTTATCAATATGCGCTTCAATCGAATATCGCAGATATTAAGAGTGAGCACCTCGCTAAGTTTGAGGTTTGGAATAAGCTGGGAAGACTTTATACACATCGGAAAGATTGGGCAAATGCCCAGATTGCTTTCCAACAGGCGATTAAGCTGAATGCTCCAAACTATAGAGGTCAAATCAAAGGATTTAAAAATTACCACAATGCGATAAGCTTACTCAACTCGATTGCAGGCTTAGCACACATTGCTTATCAAGAAGCACTACAGTCAAGTCAAGATGCAAAATTACGACAATCGGTTGAGCAGTATCAATTAGCGATGGAGCTATTAACTAAGATTCGCCAGTCGTATTCGTTTCAAAAAGATAAGCTGAGTATCGGGAAATATGCCAAGTCGATTTACAACCAAGCTATGGAAGTGAATTACTTGCTTTACCAACAAACACAAGATCAGCAGTTTTTGACGGCAATGTTTTTGATTTCTGAACAAAGCAAAGCAGGCATATTGTTGGATGCTCAAAATAAACAAATCGCGCAGCGAAAAGGCATTTTGCCAGATTCTCTGATCGAAAGAGAAAGCCGGTATGCCGCGTTAAATTCTTTCTATCAGCAAAAGATTAATGAGAGTAAAGGGAAAGAAATGCTGGTATGGAAGCAGAAGTTATTTGATGTGAAGCAAAAACAAGAAAGTTTAAATCGGAAATTAGAACAATTGTTTCCCGATTATTTTAAGCTAAAATACGAGAGCCACGTAGTTTCTATCAAAGAGCTTCAAGCTCAACTGAAACCTCATGAAGCTTTTTTAGAATTTTATGAGGGGGAACAGCAATTATTCGCTTTTTTGGCAGATCAAGATTCATTTATTGTAAAAGTATTTCCAAAGTTACAAAATACACTTGTTCAAGATTTTAGAAAAAGTATTATCACACGCAATTGGCAGTTGTATACCAAAACAGCAAACCAACTTTATGCGCGCCTAATCGAACCTTTTGAACGATTAAATCAGGGAAAATTAACGATTATACCCGATGGGATGTTATGGCACATCAACTTTGATTTATTGATTCGTAAATTACCTAAATCTGGCGATTATCGTCAACTTCATTATGTACTCAATGATTTATCGGTACGTTACGCTTACTCTATTTCTTACCTATTAAAAAGTTCCAAATCTAACGTAGCCATACATGATGTATTAGCTTTTGCGCCAAGCTATGAATCTTTAAATCAAGACCAAGAAGCTTTAGGGGCAATTGAGGAGAAGTTTAGGGATAAAGTGGGCCCCTTAGTACACAGCACCAAAGAAGTAGAAAGCATTCATGAGCAAGTTGGAGGAGAAATTTTTATTGGAAAAGAGGCTATTGAACGGGTGTTTAAGTCCCATATGGAATCCGAACACGCCATCATTCATTTGGCGATGCATGCTTTGGTAGATAATGATAAGCCGATTTCGTCTCGTTTAGTATTTACCCATGAAGAAGATAGTGTGGAAGATAACTTTTTGCATGTGTATGAAATTTATAACATGCGGCTTCCTGCTGATTTGGCAGTGCTGAGTGCTTGTAATACGGGGTTTGGGAAATTAGAAAGTGGAGAAGGCTTTATGAGTTTAGGGAGAGCTTTTGCCTATGCTGGATGCCCCGCTGTAGTGATGTCTCATTGGAGGGTAGATGATTTGGCTACTTCTAAACTCATGGATGTATTTTATAAAAAACTGGCCTTAGGCATGGATAAATCGGATGCGCTAAGAGCCGCAAAGTTAACCTACCTCGCTGAAGCTGAACCCCATGCCGCAGCTCCTTTTTTGTGGGGCAGCTTTGTGATGATGGGCGATGACAGTCCGATTGAGCTTACACAAGCCACAAATACCTGGTGGTATGGTGGTGGGGTATTGGTCGTGCTACTTGTATGGGGAATTTGGAAAAAGCGGAGGGCATAAAAAAACCTCTCAAAGCTAACTTTGAGAGGCACTATTGTGAAATGGCGATATGGCTAGTTTATACAATTCCTGCCTTTTCCATACGATAAAACTCGCGGAAAGAAATCATTTTTTGCTTTTGCTCATCCCATAATTTATTGAACATACATGAGAAGCTTTCGCGGAAGCGGATGATGTTTACCACTTTTTCGAAAATAGGGTTCTCTATATGGCATTTTTTTAAGTTATAATTCGGGATTAACGGATTCAAATGGTGGATGTGATGGAATCCAATTGAGCCCGTTAACCAGTTGAATAGGCGTGGCAGCTTGTAGTAAGTGCTTCCTTTGATAGCAGCTAATACGTAATCCCAATTATCTTTCCAAGCTTTGTAATTGTTTTCATGCTGATGTTGTACATAGAAAAACCAAATGGCAATCACAGCAAAGAAGGATAAAATACTCAGTTGAACTAATAAGAAATTTTTCCAATCTAAAATAAAGGCTAATGCCACATAAGAACCAATAATCAACAGGTTACTACGCATTAAAGAAAAACGGAGCTTCTTGAAGGGCTTATTCTCAATTAAAGGCAGGCGCTGGTGAATAAAAATATAGAAGATTGGTCCTAACACAAACAATACAATTGGCGAGCGATACAAGCGATACTTTAAACGAGCCATTCGACCCAATTTTTTGAACTCTGCTACCGTGAGCATATTAATATC
>JBMYQA010000158.1:0-13376 GCA_049600855.1 Flammeovirgaceae bacterium
AAACTCATGCAAAGATTTTGCAGCAAATGAATGAAAAAGTGTGCTGCAAATGATTTGCTGCAATGAGTTTGCTGCAATTTGCAACAAAAGGATCAGATGGAATAGTGATGAGTGAAAATTCAATAATAATTTGATGAAATAAAAATCAATATCATTTAACTGTATTTTGTTTAATGATTCTTTTTTGGGCGATGGATATTTTGCACGATACCATCGCGGCAGGAGTTGGCGGCATCGTATTTCTTTTTCCTTATTTTTTACATAAAAATGGAAAGAAATTCTTTGCTCGACTGCTACTCTGTATCAGCTTCGTACTCTATTTTACCGTCTTTTCCATTTTTTTAGGAAAAGGTGCAGGCTTGGAATATGTACTCATCGTTGCTGCAGTATTACCCTCTCTCTTTTTCGATAAGAAACGCATTACCATTCCTTTATTCATTTTTAGCGCATGTTGTTTTGCCGTTTGTAAGATCAGTTTTTACTATTTACCAATTGCATTTCCACATTTTGCTTGGGTATACATTTACGATAGTGTGTTATTTGGTGTATTCCTTTTGCTCTTTTTGATCATCAACCGATTTAAACGCTTACAAACCAGAAAGGAAAATACGATTACCCAAATGATGACAGCACTCAGTTTACAAAATGGTGAACTGAACTCCTTACATGCAAAGCTCAATGCCCAAACACAAGCCATTGAAAAAGCAGCGATCGTAGCTCGAACAGACATTAAAGGTAGAATTACCTACGTAAATGACAACTTTGTTCAAATCTCAAAGTTTAGCCGAGAAGAGGTGATTGGGCAAACGCATCAAATTATAAACTCGGGCTATCACGATAAAGCATTTTTCAAAAATATGTGGCAAACGATTGGCAATGGTCAGGTTTGGCGAGGTGAATTTTGCAATAGAGCAAAAGATGGGTCAATTTATTGGGTAGATAGTTCCATTGTTCCCATACTTAATGACAAGGGAAAGCCTGTGGAATATTTGGCGATTCGATTTGTTATCACCAAACAAAAAGAAGCTGAAAATCAATTAAAGTCGCGCAATGCGAAGATTACATCCAGTATTAATTATGCTCAACGTATCCAAACGGCGATTTTCCCAACTGTACAAAAGCGCTATACATTATTTCCCAAGCACTTCATCTTTTATCGACCGAAGGATACGGTAAGCGGTGACTTCTATTGGTTTGGGCAATGTTTACAGAAGAAAGTGATTGTGGCCGCAGATTGTACGGGGCACGGCGTGCCTGGTGCATTTATGAGCATGATTAGCACGATGATATTAGATAAGCTGGTTAACGTGAAAGGATTGTGTTCGCCAGAGGTATTGCTCAATGAGCTTCATCGACATGTTTTTACCATTCTCAAGCAAGAGGAAACGGGAAATCAAGATGGAATGGATATTAGTATTTGTATGATTGATGAAAAAAATCGGGAACTCCACTTTGCGGGAGCGCGCAATCCGTTGATCTATATTCAAGACGGGGAGTTAATCACCATTAAAGGCGATCGAATGTCTATTGGTGGCGATTATTATGACAAGCCTTCGTTTACCAATCATATCATTCCCATGACACCAGCGACAAATTACTACATTGCCTCAGATGGTTTCCAAGATCAATTTGGTGGGCCAAATCAGAAAAAATACATGACGAAGCGGTTTCGAACTTTATTAAGCCACATCAGTCAGTTCCCTTTAGAAAATCAAGAAGCGGTATTAGAAAAAGAATTGACCACTTGGATGAAAGACCAAAAACAAACCGATGACATTTTGGTCATCGGTTTCCAAACCCCTTGAGTAGGAGATACGAATTATTCTTCGAAGTTTGGTGATAATAAGTACTTTGAGTAGAAATCATCAATCACCTTGACGGCATCGTCAGAGGTATCTACCAAATTAATGAGGTTTAAATCTTCAGGACTGATATTTTTTTCTTCGAGTACAGTACTCTTAATCCAATCCATTAAGCCTTCCCAAAAGCTTTTTCCCACTAATACGATAGGAAATCGGCCAATTTTTTTCGTTTGGATTAAGGTGAGTGCTTCAAACAATTCATCTAAGGTACCCATTCCTCCAGGCATCACAATAAAACCTTGAGAGTACTTGACAAACATGACTTTACGTACAAAGAAGTATTTGAAGTTGATGAGCTTATCGGAGTCAATGTATTTGTTGTGGAATTGCTCAAACGGTAAATCAATATTTAAACCCACTGATTTTCCCCCTTCTTGGTAAGCCCCTTTATTACCCGCTTCCATAATTCCCGGACCACCTCCTGTAATTACTCCATACCCATGCTGAACCAGCTTACTCGCAATTTCAACAGCTATTTTATAATATTTATTATTCGGATGTGTTCTTGCAGATCCGAAAATAGAGACACAAGGGCCAATCTTAGCCATGGTATCATAACCATCTACAAACTCGGAAACAACCCGCAAAATTGACCAAGAGTTATTGCTCTTGATCTCATTCCAATCTTTCTGTCTAAAGGCTTTTCTGATTTTTCTTTCATCTTCACTGAGTTCAATTAATGGTTTATTACCTTCCATAAGTCATATCGTTTAAGGTTTAAAAAAAGTAGTGATTGCCTGAGCTTGCTGACGATTGTACTCAAGCAGTTTTGATGAAAATCCCCCAAGCAAATGCCTGAGGGATTTCACAGCGAAGTGATTCAAATTTAGTTGCTGCATGGAGTGCTGCACGTAAATCTAAATCACTTCAGTATTGCCCAGCCAGAAAAAGGGCAAACCCCGCTAATTTAAGGGAAAAATACAGAAATGCAATTAATTGAGCATAAATTTAACTGTAAACCTATCTAAAGCTTTGCTAAATTGACGTTTATCAGGGAAAGGAGATCGGTTGTAAATTTTGTAATCGAGCTCCTGAATTGGGATCGTGAGCAGGTAAGCAGACAAGTGGGCGACTTTTAGCATAAGCTTTAATGCGATTGTAGGTGCTTTTCGCCGATTTTTTATCCGCACAAATTCCAGCAACGACCTGTTTTTGGAGTTGTTGCTGATTAAAAGCAACATCACCAGCAAAGAGCAGATCGACTTTTTCGCTTTGGAGTAATACAGATTGATGTCCATAGGTATGCCCTGCCGTTGGCACTAGCCAGATATCTTGAGCAGTAGTAAGTGGATAAGCTTGCTCAAAATGAGGAAATGCTTGGTGATATTGAATGAGGTTGGGGCTTAACCATTTTGGAAGTAGACAAGGAATTGCACCATAAGGATGTTGATATTCCTTTTTAGAAATAATAATTTCTGATTTGGGAAAATGATGTAATCCATCTACATGATCTAAGTGTAAGTGAGTGAGTACAACCCATCGAATATCGCCTGTTTGTATGCCTAATTTTAATAGTTGCTGATCAATTTCATCTGCCCGAAGCGTATTAAAACGGAGGATTTTATTATTCACCCATCCTGTAGTAGGATCACAACTGAAGTAAGCCGCATTTTTTTCTTGTGCGTTTTCGCCTGTATCCACTAAAATAATACCTTCAGGATGTTCAATTACCCAAACATAAATGGGCATCCAGTCGGTCCAAAATGGATCAAGCAAGATTTGAGGAATGCCTAATCCTTTGTTCTTGTGGGAATATTTTACTTTGACTCCTCCAGTAGAAATTCCATGAATTTTTAATTCTTGACCAAGATGTGGTAAGGTAATGGAAACATTGTTCATAATCTGATCACTTTGTTGTGCATAAGAAAGGTAAGAGAGTCCCTGATGCCCAAGTACCAACCCTAAACCGCTTGCCGCAAATAACTTTAGCACCTTTCTTCTTTTCATATTGCTTGATTCATCTTAAGTATCAACTGATGTACCTATATGCTTGTTTTGAAGGTAAATTATGCAGGAACTATTGGACGAGTTAATCGTAAGCGTTAAGTTCGGCGGATAGCTGAAAATGATCATGATGACAAAACACCTCACATGCACTTTACCCATCAAATTCTATCACCTTGATGCACAGAATCGGGTTTCTTTACCAGCATTAATCAACTTGTTGTTTGAGGCAAGTGGGAAACATGCTGAACTCAATGGTTTTGGTGTTGAAAAAACTCGGGAACTAGGTTTTTCTTGGATTGTGGGGCGAATCGGGCTTGATTGTAGGCAAATGCTCTCTCAAATCTCTCAAGTCCACATTGAAACTTGGATAGATCGTACCATAGGTCCATCTACGTTACGAAAGTTTCGAATTAAAGATGATAAAGGCAATTTGTTAGCTACTTCTTGCTTCACCTATGCGGGGTTAAACCTGACAACACGACAGCCCATCAATGTGAGCGAAATCATTGGCGATGAGATTCCCGATTTAGAATATGGTAAAGGTATTCGCATGCCAGCGAAGGTGCGACCAGCTAAGACCGAAATGCAGGAACACGCCAGCTTTCAGGTTCAATATGGTGATTTAGATTATAATCAACATGCCACTACAACAAAGTATGTGCAATGGATAATGAACGCATTTCCGCTGGAATTGCATGAAGGGCATTATGTACAATCATTAGACATCAATTTCTCCAATGAATTACTTTATGGAGATGGGGTAAACAGCCTGATTGCCCAAAATGCTGAAAAAGATTATACCATAGAATTACAGACTAAAGGGGACGTTGCTTGTAGGGCGAGAGTGACATGGTTTAAAGCATAATATAGTTATTTGAGGCTTTTGTGGTCTAAAAATAGTTACTTTAGATAAGTGCTGTGTAGTTTTGTAAAAAAAACGATAACCATGAATAAAAAGTTAATACATTTTGACTGGGCACTTAAAAAGCTTTTACGCCATAAAGCCAACTTTGTTATACTGGAAGGTTTTTTGAGTGAATTGCTCAAATTCGATGTGAAAATTAGAAGTATCCTTGAGAGTGAAGGGAATAAAGAGCGGAAAGACGATAAGTTCAATCGTGTAGATATGCTTGTGGAATCGAATGATGGCGAACTGATGTTGGTAGAAATTCAGAACGAGTCTCAAATTGATTATTTCCAACGGATGCTATACGGAGCCTCAAAACTAATTACAGAGTACATTAAAGAGGGAGATGCTTATGCAGAAATAAAAAAAGTGTATTCCATCAATATTGTATACTTTAATTTAGGGCAAGGTGATGACTATGTATATGAGTATAATGGGCAATTTGTGGGGACGCATTTAGGGGACATATTGGTACCAACAGCCTATCAGAAAGGGAAATTCAAGATAGATCAAATCGCAGATATCTTTCCAAAATACTACATATTAAAAATTAATAATTTTGATGATATCGCTAAGGATAGTTTAGATGAATGGATTTATTTCTTGAAGAATAGTGAAGTTCAGGATGGTTTTAAGGCAAAAGGGTTGACGGAAGCCAAAAAGAAGTTAGCTCGGGAAAAACTCTCTGACGAAGAGCGTATGGCGTACAATCGTTTTATAGAGAATCGGAGAATAGAAAAAAGTGTTACTGCTACAGCTATTGAAGAAGGAGAACGTAAAGGCATGGAGAAGGGAATAAAGAAGGGAATAGAGAAAGGCATTCAAAGAGGCTTGGAAAAAGGCTTGGAAAAAGGGAGAAATGATAGAGATGTAGAAATTGTTTTATTGATGCATGCTAAAGGTAAGAGCAAAGAGGAAATTTCAGAGTTAACAGGATTAGGTATCGATCTAATTCTAAAAATATTGATGGAAGCAGGAAAGGCAGACTGATAAAA
Organism: Flammeovirgaceae bacterium; assembly: GCA_049600855.1. Taxonomy (GTDB): domain Bacteria; phylum Bacteroidota; class Bacteroidia; order Cytophagales; family Flammeovirgaceae; genus JBMYQA01. Next base: position 5,712 of record JBMYQA010000158.1, read on the forward strand.
ATACCTTTAATAAAAAACGGCAAGCTTGAAACTTGCCGTTTTTTATTGAAAATGAATAGTTTTAGTTAAAGATATAACGTAAACCAATTTGCAACTGCCATCTCGATAATAAGCTAAAGTCGTTCGTAAATGAGTTTGTTAAGTTTGTATCGAATGAATAGGTTGGATCTCCATTGTTATCTACTGAAACACCAATAGGTTGTGTATTGGTTGGGAATTGACGAACTCCCCAACTTGAGCTGATGAAGTTACCTGCATTCAATAAATCTAAGCTCAATTGTAATTTATTACCCGATGCAATTTGGAAATCTTGTAATAGACGGATATCCCAACGAGAATACCAAGGACTTAGAATTGCATAACGCTCAGCATATTCTCCGCGATTTTCACTCAAATAATCGTCTTGAGCAATATAAGCTTTTAGTGCAGTACGCTGAGCAGCAGTCGTTGCTTGCGTTTCATCAAAAGTCATTTGATCAATTTCTGCATCTGTTGGAATATATAAGAGGTCATTCAAAGGAGAAAAATCACCATTAATATCTCCGGAATAGGTATAACTGAAACGGCCTCCTTGTGCATACTCAAAAAATACCGAGATGGTAGTGGCTAATTTATCACCAGCATATTTGAACGTTTTATTGGCTAAACCAACAAAGCGGTGTTTGTTACCATAAAGCGAGTGCGATAACACATCTTGGTTCACATTACCCAAAGCAGGGTTTCGTTGAAAAGCATCTCCAGAGATTTCTGCTTCGATAGAACTCACTTCACGGGCATCTAAGTAGTTGTATGCTAAACTCGTAAACCAGCCATTTTTCCAATTTCTTTTTACTTCATAAGTGACGTTGATGCTGTAACCTTTATCGGAATTCGTAAATACATATGCATCCACTGGAGCACCAAATGGTTGGTAGATGGCACGATCTTCAAAGGTGTAAATCGGACGATTATCAACGCCATTTAGCTTGCCTGTTGGAGGGCGTACACCGTAATTACGTACCATCATTGAGTTGACATCCTTGGTATAGGTAATATCCGCTGAGGCACTCCATCCTTTTTTGAGGTTAAAATCAACCCCTCCATTGGAGCGCATGACTTGTGGGAATTGGAAATCAGGATGTGTAGTGGTGTAGAAGAACCAATCAGGATTAGCTACTTGGTTGCCTATCCATACAAATGGAAAGCGGCCTGTAAATAACCCAGCACCACCACGTAATCGGACCGCCCCATTTTCTTTCACATTTAATGAGAAACCCACACGAGGTGAAAACAATGGTTTCTGACGAGGCAATACCGTATGATCAAACAAAACTTCATTACCAAACTCATCAAAATATACAGTAGATGGATCGTAGTTTGCTGCTTTACGCTCCAAGTTTTGTTCGATTTTTTCCTTGGTATCGAAATACAAAGGCATATCCATTCTTACTCCATAAGTTACTAAGAAGTTAGGTGTTACTTGCCATTCATCTTGTGCGTATAAGGCAAATTGACCTACGGTAGTTTCGGCTAAAGCCCAGTTTTGTGCCGCAAAAGTAGATTGTGCATGCGCAACTACTGCATCCATGCTACCTGCATTTACAAAATCAACAAAGTCTTGCACACTTGCAAAGCCAGGGCCAAATGTGCCTCCATCGTAAGGAACGCCAAAAGGCTCGTAAACTCCTAAATTAAACGAGTTGTCAAAATCAAAACGCTCAAACGAAGTTCCAAAAGTAAGCGTATGCTCTGCCAAATAAACATCGAAGTTATTCGTAAACTGGAATACATTCTGATCCAATTGGTTATTAATGGAGAACGGCTCATGACCTGCCACAATGTAGCGAACCCCATCCCGATTAATGTTTAATACGGGGAAAGGAGCACTCAGCGGGTCACGAGAGTCATTGAAAACGGTGTAGCCAATCTGGAATTTGTTTGAAAACTTATTGTTGAAGAGTGATTTTAATTCTAAGAACCCTGAATGAATTTTATTATTGATTTGATAACCAGAATTAAAGAACTGTAGTGTCGTTTGATCTGGCCCTCTACGACCTAATGCAGAAGGGTGGGCAGGAAGTTGCTTAGAGGCATCTAAGAAGTTATACTTGGCCGTTAAAGTATGTTTCTTATTGATATTCCAATCAAATTTGATGATCCCTTTTTGATTGTCAGTATTGTGTGTGAAACCCTCATAAGGACCAGTTACGTAGCCAAATCTGCTCAGCAGTAAATCAGAAACAGTTTCCAAATCTTCAGCTTCTACTCGAGAAACATTTTCGCCAGTAGCATTGGTTCGGTTGGCAATGAAGTTAGAACCCAGATCTTCTCTGCGCTCCAATTCAAAATTTGCAAAAAAGAACAACTTATCTTTAATAATAGGCCCACCAATACTAGCACCTGTTTGTAACTGTGTCAAATCTGGAACGAAAATATCGCTGCCATCCACTTTGCTACCCGTTAGATCTTGCGTGCGATAGAATGCGAATGCAGTTCCTGAAAATTGATTTGTACCACTTTTGGTTACGGCATTAACAGAAGCTCCTGTAAACCCAGCCTGGCGTACATCAAAAGGGGTTAAACTCACTTGAATTTGATCAATCGCATCTAAAGATATCGGCTGGGCATCAGTTTGTCCACCAGGCGTTGCTGCATCTAAGCCAAATGGGTTATTAAAGATGGAACCATCTAATGAGAAGTTGTTGTATTGATCGTTTCGACCACCAAAAGAGTTACCATCCGAAGCGGGATTAATTCGGTAAATATCTGCTGCTGAACGCGTAATGGTTGGCAGTTTCTTTAAAGTAGCGTTATCTACATTAGTAGAAAGCCCTGACTTACTTTGATTCGAACCGCCTTCTGCTGTAATGACCACCTCTTCGAGCTCATTTAACTGGTCTGACATATTGAAGTTAAGGGTCATATTCTGGCCTAACTTCAAGAAGATGTTATTCAGCTCTTGATCTTTATAACCTACAAAGCTCACTTTGATCGCGTAAGGTCCGCCAATACGCAAATTGGGTAAAGTATAACGTCCATCTAATCGGGTAGAAGTGCCATACTCTGTGTTTGTAGGAGTATGAATCGCTAAAATGGTAGCACCGGGCAAGGTTTCGCCTTTTTCATCAATGACTCGGCCACTAATTGTAGCCGTGGTCACACCTTGGGCATCAGTTTCAACTGCAATGAGTACGAGGAGACTAATGCTTAAAATAATTCGTAAAATTTTAACCATAGCAAAGGTTTCAGGTATAAATAACTAATTATAAAGCGGAAAGTGGATCGTGCGGTTATGATCTGTTTTTCACTAATTGGGAGTAAAGTGAAAGATGATGGTCAGTTGATTATTCATATTTATGACATTATAATTTAATGGTTTTTTCTCGATAGTACATTAGAAAACGCTAAAATTAACATCGCGTTCGTCATGACCTGCAACTCAGTAGCAATACACAGGATAAAAATAATGGACTCAATAGGTACTGGATTGGGTCAAACGAAACTTTGATTGTTAATATTTGTATGCAAGCATAATATTTTGCTGCAAATTTTACATTTTTTTTCAATTTAAGAGTGCCATTTTCCAAAAAATACTGTTCCATTTTGTGAATGGATGTGAATTTTTAGAAAGTGGGTCTTTTGAAAAAAGTACCACTTTCGAAAGAAAACCATCGAATACAGCTTGTTTGGGCTGTTTTTAAATCAAGCGCTGTGCCCACTTCATAACTCGGAGCGAAAAGACGTATTATTTTTCCAAATATTACATCAGCAAATACACCACTCACCCAGTTCAATAACCTCAAACACTTTTTAACCTTATTCATGCCCATTTCACAAATGGGAGTGATCGCTTATGCCTAAATAATATACACGTAACATGACTCAAGCTTTTACAATTTGCCGATTGAGTATGTACCTAAACATTACCGAAAATGAAAAGAATCAATTACTTCTTATTATCCCTGGTATTGCTACTAACCAGCTTGCAAACACCGACTTCAGCACAAAGCGTAGATTTTAGGGAAGAAACCATCTATTTTTTATTAACGACTCGTTTTTTTGATGGTGATCCTACTAATAATCGTCCAACCGAATGGAGTTCTTATCCATTTGCCAGCGAAATTACTGACCCGAACGACGTCACTTGGCGGGGAGACTTCAAAGGCCTCATCGACAAACTTGACTATATTAAAGACTTAGGGTTTACAGCCATTTGGATTACCCCAATTGTACAAAATTGGAGTCCTTTAGATTACCACGGTTATCATGCTTATGATTTTACCAGAGTTGATCCTCGATTAGAGTCACCAGGAGCAACTTTTCAAGATTTGATCAATGAAATTCATGCGCGAGACATGAAAATTGTTTTGGACATTGTAACGAATCATGCTGGTCGATATGGCATCAAAGGATTGGCAGAGATCAAGTACAATACCGATCCCACGCAACCTTGGGGGCAAGATGCGAATGGAAATGTATTGCAACCTAATCCAAATTGGGAATACGATGGGATGACTACTAACCCTGACGATGGATTAATTTGGAGTAGAGCCAACCTTCCCACGATGCCAGCGCCCTATAACCAAAACTTGGCCGCATTTAATTTCCCAAGTAAAGAAAGTTATGTAGACACCAGTGACCCTGAGTGGTATCACCATTCAGGCAATGGTTTTGCTCAGGGTTTTGATGATACCACAAATCTGTATCAACGTGCCCTAGCAGGCGATACGCCCGACCTCAATACGGGCAGCCAAGTGGTACGTGATTACCTGATTGCCGCTTATACCACGTTTATTAATATGGGTGTAGACGCTTTCCGTTGGGATACCATCAAGCACATGAATAAGCGCGATGTATTGCATTTCCTTCAAGCATTTAAAGCCGTAAATCCCGATTTATTTGTTTTTGGAGAAGTCGCGCAGAAACGTCATGAATTGCATCAAGTGCAAGAAATCAATCCACATTGGTACACTTGGGAAGGTGAAGTGAATAACTCGGCAAATTCAGGGATGGCTGTGCTTGATTTTTATGCTGAAGCCACATTTCACAATGTCTTTGAATATGGAGGCAGCTTTTCACAAGTGATGGCTGCGGCACGTTACGACCATTTGTATGCCGATCCTTCTACAAATTTATTGTGGTTAGATAACCATGACTTTGGCCCGAATAACGATTGGAATAGGCGTTATGGTGGGACACCTGAAAATTTGGCGGCTTGTATGAATTTTATGTTCACTTGGCGAGGAATCCCAGTCGTGTACTACGGTACCGAAATGCAATTTAAAAAAGGAGCTTTTGCCGATATTCATGAAGCGGCTGACATTCAGCGCTCCATTGATAACACAGGACGCGCTTATTATGGAGATGTGATGGACCAAGCACCGAGTCATCCGATTTATCAGCATATCAAAAAACTAAATGCCATTCGGAAGGCGGTCCCAGCTTTGCAAAAAGGATCTTGGCGTTGGGATGGGAATGGCGGAGGAAATGGTGTCGGTTATGTGCGCGAAGCTGGCGACAGCAAAGTAGTGGTCGGATTGGCTAAAGATGGGGCAGTCACGTTTAACTTTGGCGGATTAACCAATGGCATTTATCGCGATGCGGTTACGGGACGAGAAATCCTCGTTTCAAATGGCACCATGAACTTTACGGTTCAACCAGCTTCTGCGGGTATTTATGTACTCAATGGCCCTGGAATGATTGGCGGAAATGGTGTTGGCTTTTTTGAGGCTGGAGTTGGTGGCCCAACAGCACCAATCGTAAGCATTTCTCCTGCGGCGGGTCATTATGCCAATGATATTTCTGTGAGCATGTCAGCGACTCGTGGACAAATTCATTACACCACTGATGGCAGTAATCCTTCAGCGAGTAGTCCCGTATATTCGAGCACATTTACCATAGGTACCAATCAAACCATTAAAGCAATCGCAATTGATGGAAATGATCAGTCAAGTATCGTGTCCCACACCTATACTTTTGGTGAAATTACGGGATTAAAAGTCTATTTCAAGAAACCAGCAAATTGGAATACGGTAAATGTTCATTATTGGAATAATACACCAGCAGGTACACTCCCACCATCCAATTGGCCTGGGCCATCCATGATAAATGAAGGCAATGATTGGTATTCCTATGTATTTGCCAATGTAACCAGTACCAATCTCTTATTCAATGACAATGGAGGAAGTAAGACGGACGATTTATTCCGAGACAGAACAGGTTGGTTTAAAGATGGCGTTTGGTATGATTCCAATCCTGATGATACAACACCGCCACCATCGACGGATTTGACGATTCATTTTAAGAAACCCACTAACTGGAACAATGCAACGATCTATTTTTGGCAAGATAATAATGGAAACCCAATTCCAGGCACCAACTGGCCTGGGGAGCAAATGACCGCAGAAGGAGGGGATTGGTATGTGTATACCATCAGTGGACAGGAATGTGCGAGTATCATTTTTAGCGATAATGGGGCTAATCAAACTGCTGATTTATTCCGTTGTGGGGAAGGCTGGTACGATGGTCAATGGCACAATACGAATCCTGATGGGAACCCTCCTCCACCAACTGGTTTGACGGTACATTTTAAGCCGAATACGTATTCAAATCCGAGCATTTATTTTTGGAATGTCACACCTACAGGGCAAAGTACTTCATGGCCTGGCGTGAGCATGACGGCTGAGGGAGATGGTTGGTATAAGTACACCTTCGAAGATGCAGATTGTGCCAATGTAATCTTTAGTAATAATGGGGCTAATCAAACTCCTGACTTGAGCCGTTGTACGGAAGGTTGGTATGAAAATGGGCAATGGAGTGATTCGGCTCCTACGGGCCGTGTTGGTATGGCAAAGACTTTAGTAGCGGCAATTACTGCTAATCCAAATCCCGCAAGTACCCAAGTGAGCTTTGCTTTTTATCTAGATCGGGAATACCAAGCCTCCTTGAAAGTATATGATTTGATGGGGAATGAAGTGGGAAACCTCATGGATGGAACGAAAACAATAGGTTGGCATCGCATTCAGATGGATACGGGGCGCTTTCCAGAAGGCTTATACATTTACCGTTTTTCACTTAACGGCCAAATGGTCAGTAAAAAGTTAATGATTAAACGATAGGCAAAATTGTTATACTTATGAAAGTAAAGGGGAGAGGGATCTTCTTTACTTTCTTTAAAAACCGTTTCTGGTAGAGGCGGTTTTTATTTTTAAGAAATCTATCTTAGATTACCTCTACATTGGTGCTACCAATGACAACTGGATTATAGTTTCCCCAATTTATGTTTAGCAAAAAAGACTGGAAATACATCTTACTATTTACAGGAGCAATTATGCTCATGATTGCCTCGGAATACCTTACACCCAAACCCATAGATTGGACGAGAACCTATGCAAAAGCAGATAAAAATCCTTATGGGAATTACATTTTATATCAGCAATTAACGGATTTGTTTGACGATGCGATTGAAGTGAATCGAGTGACTGCATTTGAAGCTCAACAAGCGGGTACATGGGATAATTATGCTGCCATCATCTATATTGATGATCGTTTTCGGCCAACTGAATTAGAGACAGAAGTATTAATGAATTGGGTGTCAGGAGGAAAAAAAGTATTCATCGCAGCAAGTCAATTTTCAGAGATTTTTGCAGATACCTTTGGGATTGATATCAGCTATAAAGGATATGA
>JBMYQA010000159.1:0-13348 GCA_049600855.1 Flammeovirgaceae bacterium
CTTAATTGATTTAACCACTTTTGCGCCCTTACTTCTATTGTTATTAGGAGGAATATCTGCGCTATACGGCACCATTGTTTTTCCTTCCCAACCTTCTATTAAAACCAGCTTGGCTTATTCCAGTATCGGACACATGGGATTCAGCTTAATGGTTTGCGGTATGGGACTATATTCAGCTTCATTATTGCATTTAGTTGCTCACTCATTTTATAAAGCACATTCGTTTCTTTCCTCTGGCAGTGCGATCGACAAACATCGCTTAAATCAGCTGAAAGGAAATATTGAGTTCAAAGCAACTATCTGGAATGCAGCCACAGGCTTTTTAATCACCTGTATCTTGTACCTCGTTATCTCCGAATTATGGGGAGGCGTAGCACATCATAATTTTCAATTTTTAGTGCTCGGTATTATCATCATTGTTGGCGTGTTTTCTTATATGATTCAGGTTACCTCGCTAGAAAATGGGTTAACAACAATATTGAAAAGTACAGTTATTGCCGGATTTGTGCTCCTTTCTTTTTTCTCGCTGGAAAGCTCAATAGCCAGCCTCATCGGACAGCAAGTTCCTGCTTTGAGTAATCCAAGTACGCTCATTAAAATGGCATCTATCATACTCTTGATTGGATTCATCATGACGGTGTTTATTCCCATGTTTGCGAGAACGAATACCAATAAGTGGGAGACTTACAGAAGAAATGGATTTTACCTCCACGTAATTTTTGATCGCCTCGTTAGCTCCGAAAAAGTAAAAAACACAAAATAACCTCATCAAAAAATTGGATTAATTATGAATACAGAACAAGTTCACAATAAAATAGAAAAGGCCTGTAATCGAATCGCTCCTGCATGGCCTTTAGAGAATAGTGTAGCTGTAAATCCATATCTAGGATTTTCCGATATGTCATTCGACAAAGCTGCGAAAATCTTTCACGAACGAGGTGATATTCAGCTGTACATGCCAATTGCTTTTTATTTGAAAAGAATAGAAAGCAATGAGATTCGAACAGAAGACATTGAGAAAGCTCTTGCTAAAAAACAGCTAAATGTATCTGTAGCTGAATTCATTGATCAATTGAAAAACCTTGATGAGGAAAGGGATAATAGTGGTAAACTACCTACCTTATTAGGCATTTCAGCGCAACACCTTGGTACCGACTTTTTGGAAATGATGATTGACCATACCTCCTCATGGTTATCTGCTTATTTTAATAAAAACAATGGGAATCAAGGTTCTTCTGAACACCTGTTTGACCAATGGAAGAAAGATGCTGAGGTAGATCGACTTCCTGAGTTAATGGGTGTCAAGAACTTTAGAAAAATCATAAAAGACCTTCCCGAAGATTCTGAAGCTGTAATTTTAGCAGGATTACAACAATTAAATGTTCCTGAGCAGTTAGTAGAAGCCTACCTTCATGCGTTGTTATTGCAACTTGTTGGTTGGTCGTCTTATTGTGCTGGCTTGGATTGGCAAAATAACTTGTATGGTGGAGATGGCAAGTATATAAAAGTTGCCTTAGCGATTTTAATCAGTTGGGAAAACGCCTTAATAGTCGCATTTAACCAGCTAGGTGTTGAATGGCAAAAATCATTAGCGCAATCAGAACACACTTTGAATGATCGCAATGAAGTTATTGCCATCAAAGCGATTCTCCAAGATGCTTTTGACTTTGCTTATCAACATCGTTTGATCAATAAATTTGATGCTCGTACATCGACACCAACATCCACAACTGATCAGCGACCGTTGGCACAAATGGTATTTTGCATAGATGTTCGCTCAGAAGTATATCGCAGAAACTTAGAAGCAGTTAACCATCAAATTGAAACACTAGGATTTGCAGGATTCTTTGGGTTTCCAGTAAATTATAAGCCAATCAATCATACACATGGCAAAAATCAATGCCCTGTGCTGATTCCTTCAGGACCAGAAGTATTTGAAACGACAGCGAAAACGAAAGACCTTGCGAAGGTGGTAAAATCGAGACAACGTTCTGGAAAACTTAAAGCAGCTTGGTCAAAGTTTAAATCAGGTTCTGTTTCCTCCTATAGCTTTGTGAGTCCACTCGGAGTCTTTTATTTGCCCAAACTGATCAGTGATTCATTCGGCTGGACAAGACCTATAAATGATCCGAAGAAAAAAGAGTTTGGGAGCATCCTCTCAGGTCATGGAAAACTCGACATTTCAAGCATTCCTTTTAATGATCGCGTAAACATGGCTAAATCAGCCTTAAGTGCGATGGGCATATTGAGTGACTTCGCGCCTTTCATCTTAATTACTGGACATGGTGCTACAAGTGTGAATAACCCTCACGCTTCAGGGTTAGATTGCGGTGCTTGTGGTGGTAACTCTGGAGAAATCAATGCCATTACAGCGCAATTAATTCTAAATGATCAAGAAGTACGAGAAGCCTTAAAGGAGGTGAACATCGAAATTCCTGAGGATACGTGTTTCATTGCGTGCTTACACAACACCACAACCGATGAAATCACCATCATTGACAAAAGTGTCATTCCTCCATCTCAACTAGAGAAATTCAAGGAAGTTAGCGCATCACTCTCCCTGGCTAGTCAGAATGCACGAAAATACCGTTCATCAAGATTCGGCATTGATAAGAAGCTAGCGAATTCTTCTATATTGAGTAGAGCCAATGATTGGTCGCAGGTTCGTCCAGAGTGGGGACTAGCAGGTTGTAGCTCCTTTATCATCGCTCCACGAAGTCGCACCAAAGGGATTGACCTGGAAGGAAAAGCCTTTTTACATTCTTATGAGTGGGAATCGGATAAAGACTTTAAGGTGTTGGAAACCATCATTACCGCACCAATGATTGTAACCAGTTGGATTAACCTTCAATACTACGCAAGTACGGTGGATAATAAACGTTTAGGGGCAGGCAATAAAACCTTGCACAACGTTACGGCAGGCTTGGGCGTATTAGAAGGCGCAAAAGGAGATTTACGCATTGGCCTCCCATTTCAATCCATACATGATGGTAAGAATTATCAACATTTGCCACTACGATTAAATGTTGTGATAGAGGCACCAATCACGGCAATAAACGAGATTTTAGCGAAACACGCGAATGTAAAAGACCTTTGCGATCATGAATGGATTAATCTCATGATTATGGATGACAATGGCAAGGTTAGCCATCGTTATACAGGAAATTACAACTGGGAACCTTACGAAAAGATGGAAATAGCGACTTCAAATTCGTCAAAACGGTTAGTAGAAGTAAATTAATAAAATATACCCAAGTCATTACTTAACATGGCTTGGGTTCTTTATAATAAAGCAGATTTTCTCTGCGAAACGAATTAAGTTTTAAATGGCTTACTCCATGATCCATTCATCAATGGCTTTTTGTTCAGAGTTCAGATTTAATCCTAATAATCGTACTGTTTTCGAACGATTTTGATAGGATGCTGCATATCCTTTTATATGAATTTGTTCAATTGCCTTTGCTGCACTTTCATCCAATTTAAACTCAATCACATAAATAGCGTTTTCAGTATGAACTACCGCGTCAGGCCGGCCTTTGGCTAAGCTTGGTTCTACTTGCACATATACTCCAACAAGACTAAGGGCCAGAAAAGTAACGGAATGATAGTAAGCTTCCTTATCCTTTATGAACAATTGATAGGGAATGGAGGCAAATAAGCTATTTAAGGCATCTACAAAACCCTCAATTTGAACACTATCTAGTGCTTTTTTCATTTGAACAGCCTTAATCGGCATATTTGAGGCATATTCGTGACTGTAATCTGCCAATAAGTACTGTAATAAAGAATCTCGAACTTCTTTATTTGGATAACCTAACGTATAAATTCCATATTCATCAACCGATTGAATAGTAATGTATCCCGTTTGAAATAACAAAGCGTTTGGATCAATCCGTTCAATATCAAAACTACTGAAAGCTGCTTGCCCAACTTGAATTTGTTCTAATTGATACGTACGATTTTTATTCAACTGTTTTACCAAAAAAGTAGGCGTGCCTGTTTCAAACCAAAAGTTTTGAAACACTTCCCCATGAAAGAAGTTTAAAATCGAAAATGGATTATATACGCGATCTTTTCCATTCCAACTATAGCCATTATACCATTCTTGAATTTTAGCTAATAAAGCTTCTTTGCTCGCATAGTTTTCAGCCATTGCCTCAAGCTCTTGCGCAAAATAATGCTCCAACTCCTCTTGTGTATAGCCAACTAAAGTGGAAAACTTAGGGTTTAAAGTAAGGTCGAGTAAATTATTGAGCTCCGAAAAGATGGAAACTCGACTAAACTTGCTGACTCCAGTGAGAAAAACAAACTCTAAATGCGCATCCAATGGTTTTAAGACAGAGTAAAAGCTTTTTAGAATTTCCCGATTAGCAATGGCTTTAGGTATGTCATCCAAATAGTCAATAATCGGTTTATCATACTCATCGATTAGAATGACTACCTTTCCAACTTGCTCACTCAACTGAAGAATCAATTCCTTAAATTGATCAGGATAAGCTTTATCTTCTAATGCTATACTGTATAAACTCGCTTGCTCATGTAATCGTTGCTTTAGGTAATTTTCTAATCCATCGACTTTATAGCTTGCATTATTAAAAAGAATCTCAATTACAGGATGGCTCTTCGTCCAATCCCACTGATCTGCTATCCAAAGTCCTTCAAATAGCGCCTTGCTACCTTTATACAACTCTGCTAGTGTAGATATCAATAAACTCTTACCAAACCTACGCGGTCGAGAAAGGAAATAATAGACATTCTGCGTGAGTCGGAAAATGTCTTTTGTCTTATCTATGTAAAGATAATTTCCCTCACGAAGTTTTCTAAAATCCTGTATACCAATCGGATATCGCTGCATACTACGAATATAATAAGAATAGCTTGTTATTACCTATAGCATAAACAAAAAGCCAAGCTTTTTGCTTGGCTCCATTTCATAACGTTTTATCACTTATTACTGAATCATATCAAAACCACAATAGGGCTGTAATACTTCAGGAATTCGAATGCCTTCTGGAGTTTGGTTGTTCTCCAAAATCGTCGCAACAATTCGAGGCAAGGCCAGGGCACTCCCATTTAGGGTATGTGCTAACTGCTTTTTCTTGTCGTTGCCCTGAAAACGCAATTTCATGCGATTAGCCTGATACGTCTCAAAGTTACTCACAGAGCTTACCTCCAACCAACGCTTTTGTGCAGCAGAATAAGTTTCCATATCGAAACACAAAGCGGCATTAAAGCTAATGTCGCCACCACAAAGGCGAAGCTTTCGGTAGGGCAATTCTAGTTTTTCCAACAAGCCTTGCACATAGCTACACATCTCTTCCAATGCTTCATACGACTTCTCAGGATGTTGAATTTGTACAATCTCCACCTTATCGAACTGATGAAGTCGGTTCAATCCTCTTACATGTGCGCCCCAAGTGCCTGCTTCTCTTCGGAAACAAGGCGTATAACCGACCATCTTTTTCGGAAGTTCATCTGTTTTTAAGATGGTATTTCGGAACATATTTGTAATGGGCACTTCTGCTGTTGGAATCAAATAGAAGTTTTCAGTACCAATATGATACATTTGGCCTTCTTTATCGGGCAATTGCCCAGTTGCATAGCCTGAAGTTTCATTGACCATCAATGGCGGTTGTACTTCGTAGTAACCTGCTGCTTCTGCCTCATTGAGAAAGAAATTGATCATTGCCCGCTGCAACTTCGCTCCTTTACCTTTATAAAAAGGAAAACCAGCTCCCGTTACCTTGTTTCCAAGCTCAAAATCAATGATATCGTACTTTTTTACCAATTCCCAATGCGGCAGTGCTTCACCTGTTAGTTCTGGTAAATCTCCTTTTTGGAGCACCACTTCATTGTCTTCCGCTCCATTTCCTTCAGGCACACTCTCATGCGGCACATTAGGAATCTGATAAAGTAATTCTATCAGCTTGTATTCCAAGTCTTTTACTTGTTCTTCAAGCTCTTTAGATTGCTTTTTTAATTCGGCACTTTTTTGTTTTACTTGTTCAGCCTCTTCTCGCTTGCCCTGCTTCATCAAATTACCAATTTCTTTGGAGACTTTATTCGCTTCGGAAAGTGACACATCGCGCTTGTGCTGGGATGAACGTCTTTCTTCATCAACAGCAATTACCTCTTCTACTTTCGCCCGTGCATCTGCAAGGCGCTTTTTCTCCAAGCCTTTGATTACGGCTTCTTTGTTTTCTTTAATGAAGCTTACCTGTAACATAGGGTCTTTTAATTAAAAAATTGATAATCAGAAAGTTGTGCCAAAAACTTAGTCATCACAACCTTCATAGGTAGTATTAAGATGTCAAAAGTAGTAAGATTGTTTTAAAAAGACAGGATTCCTTCAGTTCCTGCTGAAAATACCTTTAAATTCATATGGTACAACCGTAAATCATTCAGATTTACAAAAAAGTCACAGGAGTCATCAATTTTCGCAAATAAATCGTAGTTTTAGTCGTTGCTTCCTTGAAGCTTTATCAAAAAAAGCAAAATAGGTACGTTATATACAGTAAATGCTTGAACTTAATTCATTTAGCCTGACAAAAAGCATGATCGGTATTTAAGCAAATGGATGAAAAGAAGCACAAAATAGAGATCAATTACGACTTCAGCCTAAATGTGAATTCATTTGGTGCCCGAATTATTCTTGGTATTGTAGTCATTGCAATTACTGCTTCGGCACTTACCATTTATCCACTTTATATTTTTCAAAAAATTGCTGAGCGCGATGAGTTCCACTTGCAAAATACCGTACCCACCAAGTATTATTGTAAGGTTGTTGAAATGTGTTTGAGTAAATCAAACAGCGCATTAGACAAATACCTGATTACCAATGATGTCAAATTTAAGCAAAGACGGGAAATTATATGGGAACAAGAATTTAAAGCAGCAAGAGATTCGCTTTTAGTGTATACTAAAGCTTGGAACAACACAGACGCTACCTCTTTAGTTTATAACATTAGTGTGAAAGCCAGCAGGTTACGCGATGAGCAAGATCAAATTTTAAGGGAATTCCAAGCTGATAAAATAACGAGTAACACCACTACAGCAAACACGATTAAGCCCGATCCAATTATTACGGATATTCCTACCGAATTTTTCGATGATTCTCCCCCCTTTGATTTTGGAGCAGATGTAACCACTGATCCAACTACACCTCCGCCAATTAATACGGATGCCAAAAAAATTGAAGAAATCAAGGATATCAGTTTACTGGAGGATGAAGTACTCCACCTCATCGACTTCCTCATTGAAATACAAGAGGAGGAACTGTACTATGCAAGCAAACAGAATGAGCACGATCGCGAAAAAATTCCCTATGTAATTGTTAGTTTATTTGTGCTAATTGTTGCGATTGCTTTTTTAGTGTCTACACGCACCATCCGCTACATTAATAATAGTCTAAATAACCTTAAAAACACCTTTAGCGAACTCGCTAAAGGTAATATTCCGCCAACCATGTATGGTACGCATGACGAAACAAACCCACTGATTCATCATGTAAATACATTTATTTCCCATCTGCATGCGCTGAGAAGGTTCACCAAAGATGTTGGAGGGGGTAACTTCGAAGCTCAAACACAAGCATTTGATGGCCATGGCGATATTGGTGAAGGCTTAAAAGAAATGAAGAAAAGCCTCAAACAAGTTTCTGAACGAGATGCTATAAGAAACTGGTCTTCAGAGGGTTTAAGGCAATTCGCAGATATCTTACGCGAAAACACTGACAACATGAAGGGCTTAGCAGAAGGCCTCATCACACATTTAATAAAATACTTGAAAGCCAATCAAGGTAGCTTCTATTTGGTTGACCAAGATGATCGTTTTGAACGGCTCGAAATGAAAGCTTGTTATGCGTACGACCGTCTAAAACAAAATAAAAAATACATTGATAAAGGCGAAGGCATTGTTGGTGAGGCTTATCAAGAAAAGCGCACGGTTTACATGTCTGAAATCCCACAAAACTATTTTAAAATCACTTCAGGACTGGGTCATTCTACGCCCAATTACTTATTAATTGTCCCGATTCGGCTCAATGAAAATGTGAGTGGTATGATTGAAATGGCTTCGTTTCAACCATTTCAAAAGCATGAAATTGAGTTTGTAGAAAAGGTGTGTGAGAGTACTGCCTCTACCTTGATTACCATCGAAAACAACGAGAAGACCAAGAAATTACTCGAAAGTTCGCAAATGACTACAGAAATGTTGCGTGCTCAAGAGGAGGAAATGCGCCAAAACTTGGAAGAACTCACAGCAATGCAAGAGGAGGTAAACCGTCAAAAATTTGAGCTTTCTTCTTTTGTAAATGCCATTAGCCTCTCTACCATCATGTTAGAGTTTAACCAAAGAGGCACAATTATCAATGTAAGCGAAAAGTTCCTAGAAAACTTCCATTATACCTACGACGAAATTGTAGGTAAACCTCATAGCTTTTTTGTTCCAGATGATGTTTTGAAGTCTGGAGAGTTTAAGGTATTGTCGGAGCGAATGAAAAGCAATGAAGTGTTCCAGAGTGATATCAAGCGTCTCCGAAAAGATGGGGAAATCGTGTGGCTTCGAGCGTATTACATTCCGATTATGGATAGCACTGGTGATTTACAAAAATTCACGTGTTTGGCGACTAATATCACTAAGGAAATTAAGTTTAGGGAAGAGATGGATCAGGTAAAATCTGCCTTGGAAAAACAAACAGAAGCCCTAAATAAGTTTATTGCTTCCATTAGTAATGCCACCATTATGCTGGAGTACGATCAGGAAGGAACGATTATTAATGTGAGTGAACGATTCTGTGAGGTATTGCAATACGATGAAGACGAAGTTATTGGGCAGCCTCGTTCATATTTTATGCCTGAAGATGCAGAAGATTTAGGCGACTTTGAAGGCATTTGGGATAAACTGGAAAGCCGAGAATTCTTAATTCGAGACGACAAACGACTGAAAAAAGATAAATCGGTGATTTGGTTAAGAGACTTCTATATTCCTATCAAAAATGAGTGGGATCAGCTGGTGAAGATTGTGTGTATTTGTACCGATATTACCACCGAAATGCACATGAAAGAACGAATTGAAGTGATGACCAGACAACAAAAGTCAAGAAATTAAACAGTTATTTATGCTGATTTACTAAAAATATCCAATACTTCTTTGGCCGTAATTTCGTTATTAAGCAGATAAACAAAATGAAATATGGTTTGCATTTGCGGTATAGTGCAATACCACTAAACGAAACGGCTATGAAACCTCTCTACATCTTCCTGTTGTGGTGCATAGGAATAAGTTTTGCCTATGGACAACAAACTGAAAATTCTGTATTTATCAAAAAGGCGAAGAAAAAATCATTAACTGTATTTGCGGCCATTTCATATCCCGACTCTACCATCAAATACAAAAAATCTTATGAAGAGTTTAATGCGGATGGCCAGCTCACATCAGGTGTGTATTACCTACCCTCTGGTAACATCCAAACTAAAGTGAATCGTACCTATAAAGATGGAAAGCTTTTGGAGTCGGTTAAAGACAAAAAAAAGCTGAATGAACTAGAGAAAGAGGTAATGACCTACAACAGCTCAGGTTTGTTAGCTAAAAAAGCTGAATTTCGAAATGAAAAACTAATCATCTATTTTCAGTATTATTATGGTCATAACAATCGTTTAGATAGCATTATCTGGTACGATAGCAAGGGTAATGCGCAATTGTATGAATATCATCATTATACGGATAACCGACTCACCAACATTACCGAAAAAACAGCTTATGGCCGATTAGATGGCAAGACCGAAATTTTTTATCACGAAAATGGTATGGTCAAAGAAGAAAAGTTGTTTGATGGCTTTGGCGAAATGTATGAGCACTTTAGCTATAATGAGCGAGGACAAGTTACCGAACGAAAGCTTATACAAGATAAAAATACCACTACTTATACCTATATTTATGCAGGAAATGGTTTACTAAAACGTAGTAAGAAAGAACTTTCAAACACTACTAAAGAAACCAGCTATAAGTATAAATGGAGTAAAAAAACAGCTATCGTTCCATGATGAATCCCTCAAGTAAAACCGAGATCACGAATACACTCAAGCAAGTTTATCAAGAGCTTTATGAGTTACTCATTGCATGCGATCAGGATATTTTCACCCATGTTGCTTCACAAAAGTGGTCAATTAGTGCGCAATTGGATCATTTAATTAAGTCATCCAAGCCTGTTGCCTCTGCGCTTAACCTCCCTAAAATTACGTTTAGGGCATTTGGTATTCCTAACCGGGATTCGCGTAGCTATCAGCAACTCGTTGAGGCTTATCAAACTCTTTTAGCAGCAGGAGCCAAAGCAACAGCGAAGTACATTCCTGAAACTCAATTACCTAGTCAGGATACTGCGCTGGCAAAGTGGATGGAAATAAAGGATAAGTTAGTGGAAAGAATAGATAAAAACTGGAATGAAGATCAACTCGATCGTTATTTGATGCCACACCCAATTCTAGGAAAACTGACTACACGAGAAATGTTATATTTTACAATTTATCATACCTTACACCATAAAAAAAGCATGGAGCAAATGATGGAAAACTATCATTTATCTAACAGTAAATAAAGGATGGTAATACAAGTAAGCACCATAAATATAGTAGATAAAGCTGCCCATAAGCCATAACTGACTATATTTTGCCCTACAAGAGCTTTTCTTTCAGCTCTGATGTTCTCAAATTTATATTCTTGAAGCGCTGATAATGAATCTGGAGAATAGTTATTTTCCAATTCATCATCTAAGTACTTTTTAGCCAATTCTAAATCCTCCCGTAATTCAGCATCGTACTTTAAACGTTTATGAAATTCTTTTTCTTCTTTCACCGATAGTTTTCCACTTAGGTAACGGTGTACAAATTCTATGTTTTGTAGATCAAAATCTTCTATACTTTTCATGGCTACATCAGCTTCGATTAGGTTAAGAATTGGTTAAGGGAGGATCAGCGCCTGAAATTATACTGATTTACCAAAAATATAAACTTTCAGAAAGCTTTTCAATTACTTTAACCTTTTTACTGACTCGATAGTTTCTAAAAATAGTACATTCACACGTATTCGTAGTCGAATTATTCATTTTCTCATTTTTCCCACGTAAAAATAAGCGTATGATTAGAAACAAGCATGAATACATTAGGCATGCCCATTCATGCTCGCTTCTGTGAATAAGCTCAAGGAAAATCAAACTATTTTGTAACTACTACTGAAGTTCTGTTAAAGCTCGCTCTAGTATCGTATCTATTCCATTCATTTCATCTATTGGGTCATTGTCGAGCTGAATATCTGGAGCTACTCCATGTTCAATTATGAAACCATCGGGCATGGATAAGATGGATGAAGAAAAACCATAAGTCCATCCATTGGGTAACTCTGCGCCAGCAGGAACTCCTCCACCACCTCCCGAATAATCGCCAATAATGGTAATTGAAGGAATATTCTTACACATGGCAACAAATAAGTTTGCAGCACTATAGGTTAAACGATTAGCCAAAACAATTACTGGCTTCTGATAACGAATCTTTTCTTTAGGCTCTACAAATACAGCTGCGGGAGTTTCAAACTCTTGGTGTTTAGGGCCTGATTTGTAAGCCGTATTGTACACATGTGTGCGTTCAGTCACGATGCGTTCTAATAAGCGAAAGGCATACTGTGGATCACCTCCTTCGTTGTGTCTTACATCAATGATTAACCCCTTGGTATCTTGAAATCGAGTGAGTACCGCATCTAAGTGATCTTTAGAAAATGGCGCTGTAAAAGAGGGATAATAAATGTACCCAATATCATTTAAGCGAGCATGCCAAAGTGGACCAGCATAACGCACATCATTGTTTCTGAGGTAGTTGCGCTCCAATAAATCGCGATTGTAATTGGCTGGATAGTTGAGGTAAAAATCGGGATAAAATGCGATATCTTTATACCCAACGAGGTACACATGACCATCGTGCAGACTTCGCAATAACGCTTTACACACATTAAAAAGTGAATCATCCGAAATGGTTTCATCGACTTGTGGCCTATACACCTGATAAACCGAATCCCAATCAATATGTTTATAGTCGAAAAAAGAATAACGCTCATCTAAGGTTTTCCACAAACTCTCAAAGTTCGAAACAGGATCATTGCTTGGGCTTTTTTCCATAAAAAGCAACTCACAAGCGCTTAAACTGAGGCATAATAAGCAAAAACTGAAGAATTTAGTCAATTTCATGGTGATGCGATTTAGAAGTAAAATAAAGATGAGAGGTAAAACTGATGCTTAGCCATCACCAATTGATGGAGTTTTTGGTAACGCAAGATGTCCCATTGATAGCCCAGTCTAATCTGATTTTGGCCTCCCCTCGTCCAATATGCCAGCTCATAACGATTATTTAATCGGAAATAGCTTCCAAATGAGGCAAATCCATGTCGATCCAAGTTTTCTTGAAAAAAGTCGGATTCTGGATCAACAAAGTTGAATAACCCATTAAATGAGGGGCGTAACACCACGGTCACAAAAGGGATACTGGCTTGGTAAGAAAACTGAAATTGCCGTTTTTTCCATTCAAATGATTTTCGAAAAGCGGTGCTTGCGCTTAATGAGGTAAAAGAATCATATACGCCAGAGCTATTGTCTAGTTGATTATGTAGGCGCAGCGCAGCCTGTGTATCCACACTTCCTCCCAATAGCCATTCAACATTACTCTTGCCCAGCGTCTTAATTTTTTGTAATCGACTATAGGCTAAATCCATTCGTAAGTTTAATGTTTTTCCGCGTTCCGTTTCTTCATAATACATAGAGCGTAAAGCTCCTGCATTTAGGCTAAAATCTACTCGGGAAAGCCATTTTGAGGTTTCTTTTTGCGTTCCCAGATTGAATACAAAAGACGAGCCCGTATATCGTACGGGAGACATGGCATCGTCTTTCAGATTGAAGTAGTTCATTCCCAGCCCAAAGACAAAATGCCTTTTTTTGTGTTTTTTGTGCCTCAAACTATCCGTTTGGGCAAAACTCGACAGGCACAGTAGCACACACGCAACTGTGAACCCGATCATTTTCAAGTTCATACGTTTTTAGCGTTAAGTTTAGGAAATAAAGTGACAACCCTCATTTGAGGGGAATTGATTGCAATACACTTGTTGACAATGCTGCTAAGCAGGTGAGTAAAAAGAATGAGGCTTTTAAAAAGCAATCCCAAATTGTAACTCGGAGAAGCCGTCAATCCCTACTTCTGTAGTTGAGGTGGGAGCCAAAATCCCTTCTAGCCCAAATTCAAAATTAATGTAGCCTAACTTGCGCAACCTTCGTTGAATTCCGTACACTAAACTTACGGAAACACCAAAGTCA
>JBMYQA010000160.1:0-13256 GCA_049600855.1 Flammeovirgaceae bacterium
AGCATACTTCTTTTCTTAATCTCATGTTAATACGAATTTTGTGAATAAAAAGGTGGGTCGTTTTTATTCAAAAAGTGTGGGTCAATCGTATACTAAATGTATACTTGGAAAAGCTAAATTGCAACTTTTGTATTGAAAGTTTTAATTAGTGGGTTGTGTATCGATGGAGAATATACCTGTGGGTTTGGCAATTTTATATTGACTAAAGTCTTGCTTCGCGCGTAAACCAATGCCGTAAATCAACTCTTTTTCTGTAGTAATTTTCAGCGTTGTATCTGTAAATATCTCTTTAGATCGCTCGTCTAAGTTGAGTATTGGAGTTTCCAATGTCTGGTTTTCTACCATATTGTGTACTTCTACGTTGCCTACCATGTGATAGGTTTTGATTTCCGCAATATAACGTGCGCTATCTGAGACTAAGGTTGTTTTTTCTTGATTGTCTTTATCAAAGAAAGTGATATGAACACCATCGGGAAATACTTCGTCACTGTTTTGCATATGCCATTGAGTAGGCGCTACTAATCGGAGTTTCACTTGTGCATTTTGACTGTAAAAGGTTTCAATATTGCTAAATGTCAATACCGGGCCTGTGTATTCCTCCACCTCTTCAACAACCGTTGTGACAGCGTTCGAATTTGTTTGGGGAGATTCGCAGGCAAATAAACAAGCCGAACAACAAAGAATAAGCAAAAGAATGCGGGTCATTTAACTATTTAGTTTTTAGTGTATCTACAACTCACTTGAAAGGTGATCGCAAAAAAATAAAAAAAGCGGTCAATCTCATCAGATTAACCGCTTTTTTTAAGATGTCTTAACGTCTAATTAGCTGTATTTTCATCATTTAAGGACGCTTTTGAATGGCATAAGAACCACCAACCCAGCAATCTACACCAATGATGTCACCTACTTTATAGTTATACTGGAAAATTTCGGACATGGAAGGGAATTGAGCAGCAGCTCTTGCCATTCCACTGCTGTTACCAGCCTTTTGATACATCGCGTAAGCAGCAAAATATACTGCGCGGTCTTTTACAGGATTAGGGTCTGATTTGGCTAAACAAGCTTTACGGCTACTCATGTACATATTGCCAATTTGCGTATAAGCGTCACCTGATAAGCTATTGTCAATTTCTACCGCTTTCATAAACTGTGTTCTGGCCTCTACATACTTGCCTTCTTGCTTAATCATTTTGGCAAGTGCCATGTATGCTTTTCCTTGATCGTCGGGAGATTCGCCAGATAACTCAATCACCTCATCAATGTATTTTCTTGCCACATCGTACTTTTCTTCAGCTAAGTACTTTTTATATAAGATATTACCTGTCTGAATGGTTGGCTCATTTGCATGCACATTTTCAACAGCTGTGAAAAAAAGCGGGTCATCGGTACACTTACCTTGCAGCATGTAGCGAATGGTCTTTTTGGCCAACTTAATGTCATCAGGAGTAGAGGTTAAGCGCTCACCCCAACGACTACGAACAAAATCACAGTCGATGCTAACCACATTTTCGAATTTAGCATCAATTTTTTTCTTAGTGCTTTCCCATCTTGCTTTCTTATCGCCAGTAGCTTTTTCGGTATTGACTTCTACTGTCTCAGCAATCTTTTCATACTTTTCAATGATCTGATCTTCTGTGAGCTTTTTCATTTTCCCGAGGCGATACACAAAATCCATGTTGTAGATCAAATTTGACCTTTTGGTTTTTACACCACATAATTCATGGATTTTTTCGTAGAAAGTGAGGTATTCCTCGTACTTGTCTTTAGCATCATCGCGCTTTATCATGAAGCCATACAGCTTTGTTCCTTTCTTTTGAATTACGGTTTTCTCTTGTCCGAAATACTTGATACGATCATCAAAGAGTTTCAGGAGCTTATCTTGCAAGGCAATTTTTTCTTCTCCTTGAGCTGTTTTCTCCAGTGTGCGGTAAATTTTTTCACCATTGATGTAGATCGATTTATTCAAATTGGGTGTGTTTGAAAGAAGCCATTCCAAAGGCGCAACGGCCGTTTTGAAGTCTTTCATGTCTAAGGCATCGGTGTAGAGGGCATTTTTCTCTTTTGCCGTGCCCGGATCGCTTCCCCAGCACCAGCCATTTTCCCAACCAGCAGTACAATTTTTTTCATCATTTGCTTTGGCTAAGTTTTGTGCGTAAGTAGTGCTTACAAAGAAGCTTAATAGTAAAAGGAGTAAATAATTCTTGAATCTCATAGCAAAAACATGTTTTTAATTAAACCGTCTTCTTCTAAACCATTGCGGGTCGTTAATATTTGCACCGAGTGCTACTCGGAAATAACGTTCTCTGATAATATCATCTTGGATTTCACCACGTTGACCATACGTAAAGGCAACGTTCATACTTGAAAGTCCTCTTGATATCGGTAAAGAAAATCCAAAATTGATACCAATATCTGGAATTTGCACATCGTTAACAGTCCAAGGTGTTTGTGAATACCTCACTCCCAAACGATAGGTTACTCGTTTGAAGTAACTTGATATAGAGGAGATATCTGGAGTCCACTCTCCACCAAGTGCAACCTTCCAACTATTTGATAAATTGCTGGTTTCTATCGTATTTGTGAATTTGGCCCATTGTTCTAAAGAAACATCTAGTCCAACGGTGTATTTTTGTGACTTTTCGAAACTTACCCCTACATTTAAACTTTGAGGTAAGCGAATTCTTTCTGTTGATGTGCTGATCGTATCTATGCTGATTGGTGTTTCTCCCCTAGTTTGGCGTTGAAATTCCCTACTAAAGTCAACATCTAGATTTACCTGACGTTCGTAAGTCAGGCCAAAGTTTAAAAATGAAGCGCTGTCTAATTGTGCTGAAAAAACCACACCTGGAGTAATGGTGAAATCAGAGAAAAAAGTCCTACTAGTTATATCAACGGCATCGAGCGGAACTAAAGTTCCATCTAACAAGAAAGTCTCTGAATGATTGGTTACAGAACCAAAGTTGTAGATAGCTTCCAATCCGACAGAAATACCTTTCTTTATTTTATAACCGTGAGCCCAATACACTTGTGAAACGCCTCCTTCACCCTGATACCTTGTTTCAAAAAAAGTGGGTGTTTGAGGGAGTTTCTCTTCCGTTTTAAACTCGTAATTCACGACTGTAGCTGGTCTCAATCCTATACCCATAGTATATTTTCCTCGCACAACTGGAAAAGCTAGGTGCAAATTTAGTAAATTTCCTCCAGCATCGTTCTGACTTTGGCCGTTAACTTCTAAATTTTTGTATTCTGCTAAAAATCCAGCCTCAAAAATAACATATGGATTGTGTATCAATAGGGCTGGATTCAATATATTGGTGTAAAAACCACTACCATTGCTTAGTCCAACGCCTCCCATGCCCATATTTCGAATATTTCCTTGGGGCATTACCTCACCTAAACCAAAAATAGAATAAGGAGTAGTTCCTAGTTGTCCAAATGATGGTGCAGTAATGCTGATTAATAGCAAACTAAATATGACTCTCAATTGTTTCATGTTAAGCTGTTCTCGGAATTATGTTCTAACAGTTATTGGTGAGTTGAGGCGATGATTTCTCTTAAAACCTCATGCAATCCAAGCAGAACAATTTCTTGGCGGACAAAGATGGACGCTTTTAATTTACTTTCAAAAAAAATAGCATCTCCACCACATAGAACCGTGTTAAATATTCCAAAACTTTTTTGATACGCTGCGATTAATCCCTCAATTTCAAAGGTAATGCCATGAACAATTCCACTTTTTAAGCACGCTACCGTGCTTTTACCAAGTAGTTCAATGTTTGTAAAATCTTCTACTAAGGGCAAGTTTGCCGTATAATTATTCATCGCTAAATTTCGGAGTCGCATACCAGGAGAAATTCCTCCACCCAAATACTCTTTTTCCAGCGTAATGAAATCATAGGTAATACAGGTACCGATATCGATCACTAAATTTGCCTTGTCAGGAAAAAGAACTGTTGCACCAATTACACCTGCAAGTCGATCCATACCCAAACTTTCGGGTGTCCCATAGTTATTCATAATTGGAATGGGTGTTTGGTGTGTGAACTCAACGACTTGAAAGTGTTTCTTTAATTCGTTGACAAATAACATCCTTGATTTGCCAACATTAGAGACAATTAGGTGAGCTATTTTTTTTTGCTTGAGGCATGCTCCTAGTTCGTGGTCACTAGAAAATGTCTCAATTTGGGTAAGTTGATTTTGTTCAAAAATACCAAGTTTCGCTTGTGTATTTCCAAAATCGATAACTGCATTCATGATCAGATAGCGTAGGAAAAAACTCGATTAAATTAGGAAAGTTTGTCGGCAATGGCCGCCTGAGTTTTTTTGGAGTTTCCAATAAAAATAGCGCCATCAATGAGAAATACAGGGCGTTTTAAGAAGGTGTATTCTTCTAAAATGTAATTGCGGTAATCTTCTTCTGTTAAACTGACATCTTTTAGGCCAAGTGCTTTGTATTTTCTGGAAACTCTGCTGAATAACGCTTCATAACTGCCTGCCAACTTTTGCATTTCATCGAGCTGTGCAGGAGTGATTTTCTCTTTTTTGATATCTTGTTGAATGAATTCTTCTCCAATATTTAATTCATTCATAATCCGCTTACACGTATTGCAAGTGGATAAATAATAAACCTTTTTCATAAAATTAGATACGCTTAACTTTCGGCCAAACACTTAGGGTTATCAGTAGTGGCTGCTTTTAGTTTTACTAGCGTAGTATTTTGAATTTCATAAACATTTTTATGAATGCCTTGGGCAATCGCATCTACAGGCAAATCATTTGGATCTTTTCCAAATGGTTCTTCAATTTCTTCGGCAATGGTAACAATACTCATCGCTAGAAAATAAATTGCAGCGACTGCAAATATAGACCAATAATGGAGGATGCCAACAAATCCAAAGGGAAGTGAGATGGTATAAATGAAAATAAAGAATTTGAGCAAGTAATTATGAGCTGCAGGGATAGGTGTTTTTCGAATGCGTTCACATTTGCCCAATATGTCAATGTTTAAATCAACATAGTCAATGAGTTTGATGCGTTGAAAATCACTCAAGGTGCCTTCTTGATAGAGTGTATGAATTTTCGCAGACATCAAATTGGCTAATGCATTGGGTTTGTGATCGCAACCCTTCAGGATGGAAATATTCTTCTCGCCGATAAAAGCGATTTCAGAAAGTAGTACGCCATCTCTTAAATGTTCCTTTAAAGCGTAAGGAAATGAGGCAATTAAGGCCATAAACTCTTTTTTATCTTTCAGGTTGGGTACAAACTGATTGACTTGCAAGGCGAAGTTTCGGCTATTGTTTACCAAGCCTCCTAATACTTTTCTGGCTTCCCACCAACGATCATAAGCAGAATTGTTTCTGAATACGAGAAGAATACCTAAGGCTGCTCCGAGAAGTCCGGGCAAGGTAACACTATTGCCAAAAGTAAATATCTTGAACTCATACAAAATACATAAGATGGTAGTTGGTATGGTAATGTATAACATGGGTCTGAATAACCGCTTGAATAAATAGCTTTTAAAGCGGAAAAAGACGAATAAATTGGACTCCAAAAACTTATCGGTCATGACAGTAGCTTAGTTTATTACAGTAGTTGGCTCAATCAATATTTTTTGATCGCTCTAATTATTGATAAAATTCAATAAAATCAATTTTATGAATAAGAAATCAAAAGTTAGATGTGTTTGAAATTGAAGACTTGTGTATTGGAATAAAAAATAGTTATGATTGAGTGTTTAATTATTCAAAAATAGCGGATAAAAAGGTATTTTACGTGTTTTTTGAGTTTTTGGAGAGAATTATTACCAAGTAATGACTAAAAGTAAATTAAACTGACTGATTATGAGTGAAAATTACCTTGAAGTTAATAAGGAGCTTTGGAATACAAAAACCGCATATCATATGGCATCGGAATTCTATGATCTTGCTGGCTTCAAAGCTGGAAAAAGTTCTTTAAATGGCATTGAATTGCATCAACTGGGCGATATTTCTGGTAAGAAATTATTGCATTTGCAATGCCATTTTGGGCAAGATACCCTTTCTTTTGCGCGGATGGGGGCAACAGTTACGGGAGTAGACTTATCTGATGAAGCGATTGCCGCAGCAACTGCGTTGGCCGCAGAGTTACAGCTTGATGCTGATTTTGTGTGTTGTAATGTATTGGATATAGATAAATACTTAATTGATCAAACATATGATATTATATTTACATCTTACGGTGTAATTGGTTGGTTGCCAGAATTGACAAAGTGGGGACAGCTCATCCACAAGTATTTAAAAGTGGGAGGGGAGTTTCATATCGTAGAATTTCATCCAGCCGTGTGGATGTTTGATGATAACTTTGAAAAAGTGAGCTACTCTTATTTTAATAAGGAAGTAATTGTGGAAGAAGAAACGGGAACTTATGCAGATAAAGAAGCCCCAATTGTTACTAAATCGATCACTTGGAATCATGCGTTAGATGAAGTATTTAAAGCCTTGTTGGATGCAGGTTTGCACATTGCCGATTTCAAAGAGTTCGATTATTCGCCTTATGCTTGTTTTACAAATGAAGTAAAAGTGGAAAATGGTTACCAGATTAAAGGCTTTGAAGGGAAGTTGCCTATGGTGTATGCAATAAAGGCAATCAAATAGAAGCGCAATGCAGGAGAAAAAAGAAAAGCCTTCTCAATAGTGAGAAGGCTTTGAATAAGTATGAGAAGGAATGATTACATCATGCCGCCCATTCCGCCAGGCATACCACCACCCATAGGAGGCATAGCAGCACCACCAGCTTCTTCTGGCTCATCAGCAATCACACACTCTGTAGTTAATAACAATCCTGCGATTGAAGCAGCATTCTCAAGGGCTAAACGGGTTACTTTTGTAGGATCAATTACACCCGCTTTGATTAAGTCTTCGTACTCATCAGTGCGTGCATTGTATCCAAAGTTTCCATCTTGCTCTTTTACTTTGTTTACTACTACTGAAGGCTCGCCACCAGCGTTAGCAACAATCGTTCTCAAAGGAGACTCAATAGCTGTTTTAACGATATTTACACCAGTTTCTTGGTCTGCATTTTCTGTTGCTACAGACTCTAATGCTTTTATCGCACGAAGTAAAGCAACACCGCCACCTACAACGATACCTTCTTCAACAGCAGCGCGAGTAGCGTGCAATGCATCGTCAACACGGTCTTTCTTTTCTTTCATTTCTACTTCAGTAGCAGCACCAATGTAAAGAACCGCAACACCACCAGCTAATTTAGCTAAACGCTCTTGCAATTTCTCTTTGTCGTAATCAGAAGTAGTCGCCTCGATTTGTGCTTTGATTTGATTTACACGAGCTTTGATACTCTCTGCATCGCCAGCACCATTAACAATGGTAGTATTGTCTTTGTCAATGGTCACTTTTTCAGCAGTACCTAACATATCGATAGTAGCATTTTCTAATTTGTAACCTCTTTCTTCAGAAACTACAGTACCACCAGTCAATACAGCAATGTCTTCTAACATCGCTTTTCTGCGATCACCAAAACCAGGAGCTTTAACAGCAGCAATTTTTAGTGCACCACGAATTTTGTTTACTACTAAAGTAGCTAATGCTTCGCCATCAACATCTTCAGCGATGATGATTAAAGGCTTGCCAGTTTGAGCAACTTGCTCCAATACAGGCAATAATTCTTTCATGGAAGAAACCTTTTTGTCGTAGATCAAAATATAAGGAGCTTCTAACTCAGCTTCCATTTTGTCTGCATTAGTTACAAAGTAAGGAGACAAGTAACCACGGTCAAACTGCATACCTTCTACAGTTTTAACTTCAGTTTCAGTACCTCTTGCTTCTTCAACAGTAATTACACCTTCTTTACCAACTTTATCCATTGCTTCAGAAATCATGTTGCCGATTTCAGCATCGTTGTTGGCAGAAATAGTAGCAACCTGAGCGATTTCTTTAGAATCAGAAACCTCTTTAGAGCTACTTTGTAATTCTTTAATTACGGCTTCAACAGCTTTGTCGATACCTCTTTTCAAATCCATTGGGTTAGCACCAGCAGCAACGTTTTTCAAACCAGTGTTTACAATAGCTTGAGCCAAAACAGTTGCAGTAGTCGTTCCGTCACCAGCAGTATCAGCTGTTTTAGAAGCTACTTCTTTTACCATTTGCGCACCCATATTTTCGATTGCGTCTTTCAATTCGATGTCTTTTGCTACTGTAACTCCATCTTTAGTGATGGCAGGAGCACCGAACTTTTTGTCTAATACTACATTACGACCTTTAGGGCCTAAAGTAACTTTTACGGCATCCGCCAAAACGTCAACGCCTTTTTTTAGCTTTTCTCTCGCTTCTGTATCAAAGAAAATGTCCTTAGCCATTTTTTTTAATGTTAAATGGTTGTTTATCTAATTTAGATTAAAGGTTGCCCAAAATGGGCCGAAGAATAAGCATGCATGCATGCTTAAGAACAAGTTAGACAATCGCGTAGATGTCTGACTCTCTCATGATGAGGTATTCTGCACCATCAACACTGATTTCAGTACCAGAATACTTTCCATACAATACAGAGTCACCTACTTTTACGGTCATTGGCTCATCCTTTTTGCCATTACCAACAGCTACAACTGTTCCTTTCATTGGCTTTTCCTTCGCAGTATCAGGGATAATGATACCGGATGCAGTCTTCTCTTCTGCAGGAGCAGGTTCTACAAGTACTCGATCTGCTAAAGGTTTGATGTTTAAGTTAGACATAACTCGATTTAAAGTTATTGTTATAAAACGATCTAATTAATTTAATAATGGTTGAACTAAGTTTAACCATTTATGCATGCTTTTCAGCATTTCCTGTGCCAGCCCCCAAAAAAGTGTCATTTTGACAGGGTTGGCTGCACAAGATGGAGCGAAAGTAAGCCTTTTTTTTAGAAAAGATTGGATTGTTAGATTTATTGTGCAGTCTCTTATTGTCAATTCAGTCAAAGTGTGACAGTATTATGGGCGTTTTTTGGAGTAATGACCAAATGTCATACAAATATCAAAATTGACACATCGTTAGGTAATCAAGCATTAGATAAGGTTTTAACGGATAAGAATTCGTTGAGCTTCGTTAAGGCGCGAGGCCATAAGGTATTTTTATGCTTCTTATTAAAGAAACCAAAGTGCCCAATGGATTTTGCACCCACTTCACTTGGAATGATTTTGGAAAAGGTGATGGCAAATTTACTTTTTACGTGACTCCAAAAAGTGGGGACGGACTTTTTATTTGAAATGGGGTCATCCGTGGCCCAAAATATGTGAATGGGGAAGGGAAGTGCCTTAAAATGATCTGTCGGTACGGTTTTGTTACTGAATTTCTTATCAAAAATGTAATTTTTCTTAAAACACCAGGCGCGCCATTCTAGCACGACATTTTTTGGTAAATCTTCCATGATACCAAACTTTTTAGCTTTTAAATAACCCGTTAATGCGATGCTGAGTGGGGTGAAAATCAAGAAGAAAAAGCCAGCAATAAATCGGTAATAGAAAGGATGATGTAAGGTGTAGCCTGTTGAAACGGCAAAGCCAACCATGCCTTTTACGTCATCAAGTTTATTCATAAAACCCATTTGTTGTCCGCCGACACTGTGCCCGAAAAATAAGAACGGGAGTGCTGGAAAACGCTCCCTCAAATACTGTTTGATGGCAGGCATGTCCTTCAAACCATAATCTCTAAATGTATACTCACAGGTAGCCAAGTCTTTTGGTGCAGATTCGCCACTGCCTCGGTAATCCCATAAGCAGCAGAGGTAGTGATTCTCAGCAAGATATTCTAAAAAGGGCAGATAGAATTCTTTTTTGGCAGCCGTTCCGCCATTAAACTGAACAACTGCTTTCGGTTGTTCTGGAATTAGGAGTGTGCCTTTTAATGATACACCATCTGCACAAGTAACCGAGAATTTTTCCTTTTTAATTGTCATGATTTCTAGGGTTAATTGATACTGAACGTTTGGTATGTATATTGACAAAAAAATATTAACTAGTTGAGTAAAAGCGCCGCATTCATTTTGCTCATCTGCTTATAACCGTTTAATGATTCGATTTAATGCTTGCTGCAAGTAATCGGTATTCTTATGAAGTTGCATTAATATAATTGAGCCTTCGATCTCTGCTATGGTTTGTTGCGTAAGTTCTTCCAGTTCTGTTTCAGCATAGTGCTGCTGAAATACCTGCTTCAATGCTTTTTCCCAATCCTCAAAAAACTGATTGACTTCACCCAAGAACGTGTCTTCAACGTGAGCCGTTTCTAAAATTGTATTGGCAAAAAAACAACCGCCAGCCTCTTTCGTGAATGCTTCGAATGTAATGTGTGCCATTAAGTGCAACCGTTCTTTCGGCGTTTGACGTTCATCGTAAGCAATGCTAAACACTTTCTTGTTGAACCATCCCGCAGTAGCTTGTAGCGCTTTACGCATTACTTCTTCCTTATTGTTGAAATGATGGTAGAAAGCCCCTTTTGTCAGTCCCGTTTCTTTGGCTAAATCACTCATATTGGTGCGGTAATAGCCTTTTTTTCGGAAAACCCGAATGCTGCTTCGAATGATATCTTCAGGTGTTGTTTTTTGAATGGGCATAACTTACTAAACGGTTGGTATGTAAAACTAAGCAATTTTATTCTAAATCCAAACGATAATGGTTTATACCATGATGAAGGTGATGAGCTATGCTTTCAATCAAGCATCCAAATAGGAGCAGAAAAAACGCAGTATTCGTCCAGACTGGGTAGCGACATAAATTTGTGTGATGCAGGTAGAAAGGGCAACAAGAAAACAGCCTCTAAGCATTCAGCATAAAATCTCGAATACTATCTTCGGCGGTGAGGGTCAGCTTCTTTTTTAACCGATTAATGCTAATTTTTACCGAACCAACGGTAAGGTTAGTTACATTGGCAATCTCTTTATTAGACATCCCAATTTTGAGATAAGCACTCATTTTTAGGTCTTTTATCGTTAAACTCGTGTTTCGCGCTTTCAGATTTTCAAAAAACTGGGGATGTACATCTCCAAAACGATGAAGAAAGCTATCCCAACTATCATCTAATTTCAGATTATGACTAATGATTTTTTTGATTGCCTTTACCTCAGGTTTTAATTCTTGATGTATCTTTTCTTCTAGGTGTTTGATTTTACTCTGAATTTCTTCGAGTACATTTTTCTTCTCAAAAGAAGTCATCGCTATAGTTGCTAATTCTCGTTCTTTGGAAGTCAACGCTTCTTCGGCTAACTCTTGTTCTTTTGCTCTTAATGCAGTTAATTCCTTATTTTTTAAAGCAAGGGTATCTGATTGTTGGATGAGTTCTTCTGCTTGAGCCTCCAATTCTTCCGCTTGTATTTTTAACGTATTGGCTTGAGCAGCTAAAGTGAAGTTGTCTTGTTTTTTAATCTGATACGAGCGATAAATAATTCCAGCAATAATAACAATCGCGACTAAGCCTCCAAGTGTTGAATACTGAATCCAACGTTGTTGCTGCATTTCTTGCTGATGAGCTAAGTCTATTTTGGCCTGTTCCGCAGCCATAATCTCTTTTTCCTTTTCAAGTTCATACTTGTATTCCACTTGTGCTACTGCTCGTATTTTTTCTTCATTTAATAAGCTATCAGCTAATTCGTGGTACTTCTCAAAAAACACCATTTAGTGCTGTAGCATTTCCTAATCCTTCAAACGGACAAGAACTCAATCTAAGGTTTATTAATCCTACAGCTAATGAAGCAATCAAGATTCAAATAATGACCTTAGATGGCAAGGTGGTGCATACAGAAATGCTAGATCCTCAGCACGATTTGAAAGCTTCTACCTCTAGTCTCCACCTGAAAGAGCCATTGAAAGCAGGCTTGTACTTTGTGATCATTAATCAAGGTACTCAAGCAGAGAAGGTGAAAGTATTAATCCATTAACCATTTATAAATACAGTTAAAGTTAAGAGCCTAGTTTTTATAAAGCTAGGCTCTTTTGTTAATTGACATGGCAGTGCAAGAAGTTTTGCAAGCTCTACATCATGTCTGTTCTTCCCGAAAAAAATAGTCGTCGTCTTACTCCAAGGTAATGGTATTGGCAATGGCCGATTTGGAGTTGGCAATTTCCAATACATTTACTTTTAACATGGTTGCGGTGCCATTAGGTGCAATTCTTGCACGCGGATTAGACACGCGTTTAATTTTTTGAGGAAAGCGATAGATAGCCGTAAATGAAGCTTTTCTCATCATCGATTCAAGCTGAGCATTCATATTTCTGGCTGTCTCCCCAGTATAGTCATAACTAATTTGCCGCTTAAAGGTATTGCCTGAATGCACATAATAATTACCAGCTGTTAGGGTACGGCCTCGTTTATTATAAGAGTTTACTGTATTGACTAAGGCATTATCTAAGGCTTTGATGCTGCTAAAATCAAAAGAAAGATTAAATACATAATTCGTAAAGTCTTTATTGAGTACTACATTAGAAATGCCTGATTGATATTGCAATTTTGCTTTTGCCTTCTCCATCTCAGCAGTGATTTCTGCAATAGAAGGGATTGGTTTACCCATAACAGAATCATTTTCAAGTAATCCATTAATGTTTGCTTTACTTTGGCTAAAGTTGGCAATCAACTGATACCTACCATTGCCTTTTTCTTCTAAATTAATCTGTTCAATAATTTCGAAACAGCCACTACACAAGAAAATGATAGGAATGAAAGTCGCTAAATAAATTATTCTTTTCATGTAATTATTTTTTTCAACTCAATAGTGTTTATCACGAATGGTTTGTTATAGGGAAAATCATTCGTGATAAACACTAATTCATTTTGTACAAAAACCATTCTATAGAAAGCTAATAAAGTGTTAAGGGACGGTAAAGTCATCAACTTAAAAATATTGAAGTAAAAAGTTGATTTATTCTTGCTCTCTTACATGTGTTTTATGCTGCCAAACAACTATTTGTAAATAATTGCTAATGAATTATTCAGATATAAATTCTAAAACTTACATGAAAATGTGTTTTCATTAATTTGTTCCTTTATTGCATTAAGTAGCTATATAAGCGATGATTTTGAATAATAAGAGGAGTTTTTTGGATTTTAATGAGAGAAGTTTTGTGTTTTTTATTGATAAATCTTACTTTTGCTTCAGTGAGATAAAAATTATTAAAAATTAATATTTATTTCATGAGGGCAATACTAGAGATATTGACCAAACCAAACAGACAATTTTGGATTTTTACCCTAATTACCTCCTCAACATGCGCTCACTATTACTATTCTTCCTTGTG
>JBMYQA010000161.1:0-13189 GCA_049600855.1 Flammeovirgaceae bacterium
AGATTTTTAATAGAAAAGAATGTTTTTAGAAGTATGAAAAAACAATTATTTAATAATCAAACATGCACTGATTAAAAAAAAGTGTAATTAATCTGTATATTCGCCAACATTTTGAGTCTTTAGTAGCTTCTACGACAAAACTCATAAGCACCATCAACTATCTTTTCTAAACTAAATTATGACTTCAACACCCCAGAAACTCAATGCGTACCATAAGACTCTTAAGCCCAAATTATGCATGAATCATATTGAATGCATAGAAACATTAAAGTACCAACTAGCTGGTTATACGATTCCCAAGTTCAATAAAGATAAAAATGGGGATGATTTTGCTATTGCGTATTTGGAGGAAGAAAGGCTATTAATAGGAGTGGTTTCGGATGGAGTAAGTCAGCAACCTTGTGATTGGTTAGCATCAGAAATTACCTGTAAAGGCTTTATTCAACACTTTAAAGCTCAGCAGGGTAACAACTTTACACTAACAGATCGAATGATCTTGAGCATTGAACTCACCAATCAACAATTGCTCTACACGGAAAAGCCTTGTGAAAAATTAGCAGCAACCCTTGCCGTTTGTGTGGTTGATGAACAGGCGCAAATGCTTTATTGGTGTAATATCGGTGATTCTCGAGTTTATCTTGTTAATTCAAATACAGTACAGATGCTCACCAGAGATGATGTGACAAGTTTCCAAGAAACCATTCAGACATCAATTGGTAAACGGCAAATTAAGCGGGCAAAACTGACACAATGCATGGGGAAAAATAGGGTAAACCCAGTGGTGCATCAGCGAGACTTAAAAGCCGATGAGCTGGTGCTTTTAGCAAGTGATGGCTTTTATGAGGCTCGAAAAGCTTCTTTTAATCATAAATTGTTGGAGTTTAACCGTAAAAGTGATTTTGTGGATGCCTTTGGTAAAATGGCTTCAAGCTTTGAGATTATGCGTGATGATGACATGACCTTTGTGGCACTTCATAACAAATCAAGTGAAGTATGGCAATAGCATCATTTCATAACTATAACACTTATTTCACCCAATCCGAAGCTGACGGTTATAATGTTTATCAAGTCCAATTAGGTGAGCTTCACATTCCTTCAGGGCAAATTATTGCCTGCGATCCCTTTTTTTCTTACGAGCAGCAACCGCTCAATAAAACGGTAACACCAGGAAGCTATCCCGTTACATTGGCTATTGCCGAAGTGGAAGCAACGCATTTTCGAGTAGGCTTAGCAAAAATTCAATTTAGTAAGTCAAAAGCAATTTTTTGGGAATTAGCGGTTACTCAAGATGTTCCCGCTCACGAACTAGCCATGTTAGGCCCCAATGAATTTATTGGCTACGAGGTAGAAGCTGGTTTAGGAATGTTTATTGATGCGGACTTCAATCAAACTTACTTGCAGATACTAAAGGCATTTTATCAGCAAAATGAAAATGTAAACTATTACGATGAGGTATTGGCTGCTGAGTTTAGAAAGACTTCGGGCAATCATCCTTATTCCCGAAACTTGGGCGATTGGAATGTACATTGTCCTACCAAAAATCCAACGCAAAATAGTATGATGTTTGCATCGGGGTGGGGAGATGGACTATATCCTTCTTATTGGGGGCTCAATGAAGAAGGGGAAGTGGTAGAGCTGATTACAGATTTTCTCATTTTTGGTAAGTTCGAATAAAAGCGTGATTTAAAATAAACCGTAATAAATAGCCAACGAACCCAAATAGCTTGCTGCAATGCCTAAGATGATGAAATGGATACGCATGGGTCTATTCCATCGTTTTACCTTCCACAACCAAGTGCTAAACAAAAGAATGAATAAACCGCCAAAGCCAATGATCCAAGGGAGAAAGCGGAAATAAACGGCCCAGCTAGGTAAACCAAAGGCTAAAACAATTGGGTTTTGACTCGCCACTAAGCCAATTCCGATGACTAAAAAGCCCACATAAACCAAGCCTAATGTGGCAATTCCCCACCCAAACCACTTATATAGGCGCGCATATGTTGATGAATTGAGCTTTGCTTTGCGGATGCGTTGAATCATGGCATATAATGGATAGAAAGCAAAAGCAGTAAATAAAGCAACTAAGGCAAGTACAGGTAGCAATAAATTACTAAACTTGGGAGAACGCAGTACTTCCGTTGCAAACTTGTAAACCCCTTCATTTAACCATAAATTGGTTACAAATGCGATAGTAGGCATACGTTTCATACAAGTTGAATCAGGAGCGTTGGTTGGATGATTTAAAAAGTTCGCAACCATTTCTTTTGGGCAAGCACCTGATAGACTTGCTCCATGTCCTAACCCTGGGTATACATAATGGTAACTTTGCGCTAAGCTTTGATGGGCTAAATCAGCATACATGGGTGGAGTGATTGGATCAAACTCGCCTGAAATCACCAAAGTGGGGATGGTACTGGCAACTGCACGAAATAGCGTAGAATCAGCTTGATTAGGATGCCAGTTTTCAAAAATTTTGGTATCTGCTTTAAATAAAGATAAACCACCTTTTAATTGAGGGAATTTGACGGCATCTTTTTCGAATAGTGCGGTAGAGGTAAATGCGCCTACATCAAAGTTATTGACGGAATGCATCATCCAATAATTAATTGCATTTGATCTGCCTCGAATGCTTCCTAATATGGCTTGCAGTGCTGATTCATTTTTTTGCTTTAATTGTTCAATGATCAACGGAATGTAAGGTAAAAATTGATGGCTGTATAAGCATTGATGCATGAGTAATTCAAAATCTTGTGGATTCATGTATACCGAGTCGGGAATGGTGGTAAAGATGGGCTGTTGTGCTAAGGTGTCAATGAATTGATAAAAATCACGTTCGAGATGGGGAAAGCGCTTTTTACAGTTGGGATCGCCTGCACATTGTTCGAATACCAAGTGGAGCGACCTGACAAAATTGGTATTGATGTCTTGGTAATTGCTCACATTTGGTGGAATAACACCATCGATCACGACACTTCGGATTCCCTCAGGAAACAAGCGCATCGTATGTAAAGCCAAACGTGTTCCATAAGATATCCCATACAAATTCCACTGATCGTAGCGCATCGCCAAACGCAAATCTTCCAAATCTTTCGCACTTTCTATGCTATTATATTTAGAGCGATCGATGCCTAAATTTGTGAGTTCATCTTTACAACGCATGGCAGCCTGATAACGCGCTTCTACTTCTTCATCCAATTGATAATTTCCAAAAGCAATTTTCAAGTTTTCATCTTTGAGTGATTCACAGGCAGTGGGTTCAGAAAACCCTGTGCCGCGTTGATCATACAAAATAATATCTCGATGCGCGAGCAGTGGGTGATCAAGCCATGCTCGGATGCTTGTAATCGCCCCTGAGCCCGGCCCACCTGAAAGGTAAACCACAGGGTCGGGATTAACAGATTGGCCTTGGCTTTTGATGAGTACAACGGCGAGTTTTAATTGCATACCATTGGGTTTTTCTCGGTCTTCCAATACCGTGAGGTAACCGCATTTCACTTTTCGGCCATTTAGCCATATTCTTCCAAAGGGACAATCTTCTGACCATTCAAAGGTTGGGGTAAAACGTTGGGCTAGAAGTAAAGGAATGGAACAGAATAAATAGCTGAAACTGACCAGAAAGCATAAGGTAAAACGACGGTTTGATGTTAATCTGGGAATCACTAATCTCATAATAATTTGCTAGTACTCAATCTGTATGCTTTCCAAAATACGAATTTTCTATCGAAAGTGATAGCGATTTATTGCATTCTAAATACGGTTATTTTACCCCTTTCTTATTCTATTTTCGCCTAAAAGTTCCCAAACAAAATTTCAATTCATGTCTTCATCCTGAAAATGCAAACAGAAAATGACCTATAGTTGTTTATTATAGTCTTAATACGTTTCTTTGGGGCAATTAATAACCAATGGAGATTTACCCATCCATATCAAACCTTAAATCTCATGAACATCCCAGAAGAATTGAAGTATACCAAGGATCATGAGTGGATCCGAATTGAAGGTGAGTTTGCTTTTGTCGGCATCACGGATTTTGCTCAAAAAGAACTTGGTGATATTGTTTTTGTAGAAATCACTGAAGATGGTGAAACTGTTGATGAAGGAGACGTATTTGGTAGTGTAGAAGCTGTAAAAACAGTTTCTGACTTATTTATGCCAATTACAGGAGAGATTGTTGAAGTCAACGAAGAATTAGAAAGTCAACCAGAACTTGTTAACGCTGATCCTTATGGTAAGGGATGGATGGTTAAGGTGAAGGTTGCTGATGATGCTAATCTTGAAGAACTATTATCTGCCGAAGCCTACAAAGAGCTCATCGGATAATCAATCACATGCAAAAAATAATTAACCTCTCTCCTAATAATAGGATGGAGGTTTTTATTTTTCAAGATTTTACCCAGAATTTAAACCAAGTAGGTGCTTCTTGAGTTATTCACAAAGAACTTTATTTTTTTAGATAGATTGTAATTGCATACTACTACTAGTTGAATGATGCACTTAAACTAGGGTAATGTGGTATAGATTTCTCAATAACAGCGAATTATGCGAGGAAAAACAGGGGTATTATTAGTTAATTTAGGTACACCCGATAGTACAAAGGTTTCGGATGTTCGAAAATATTTAAGGCAATTTTTGTTAGATGGTCGTGTCATTGACATCAGTCCAATTGGGCGCTTCTTTCTCGTAAATTTCATTATTGCTCCCTTCCGATCTCCTAAATCTGCTAAAGAATATCGCAAGCTTTGGACTGAGAAAGGCTCGCCATTACTTTACCACAGTGTAGAACTCACCGATTTGCTTCGAGAAGAACTCGATCAATCTGCTTTTCAAGTGGAGTTAGGCATGCGGTATCAGAACCCAAGTATTCAATCGGCATTGGATAAATTAAAGGGGCCTAAATTGGAAAAATTGATTGTGCTTCCGCTCTTTCCACAATATGCTTCTGCCACCACGGGTTCAGTACATCAAGAAGTGATGCGGATTGTGAGTAAGTGGGAACTCATTCCCAAAATTGTGATGATCGATACGTATGCCGACAATGAATTGATGGCACAAACCTTTGCTGAACTGGGAAAACAGTATATGGTGAAAGAAGACTATGACCACTACCTGTTCAGCTATCACGGATTACCTGAGCGACAACTAAAAAAAACAGGTACAGGTTGCCGTTGCGACGAAAAATGTTGTGCTGTATTTAGTGTGCGAAACCGATTGTGTTACCGAGCACAATGCTACGAGACTTCCCGCGTGTTAGCTAGGGCATTGAATATTACAGAAGACCAGTATACCGTGAGTTTTCAATCTCGTTTAGGAAAAACCCCTTGGATACAGCCTTACACGGAAGACAAAGTAAAAGAACTGGCACATAAAGGCATTAAGAAGTTACTGGTATTCTCGCCTTCCTTTGTAGCAGATTGTCTCGAAACCACCGTTGAAATCAATGAAGAGTATGGCGAACAATTTTTAGAAGAGGGTGGGGAAAAGCTTCAGTTAGTAGAAAGTTTGAATACCCATCCCATGTGGGTACAAACGTTAAAGGAAATGGTGCTGGAGCAATAAGCTTTTGTTAAATAGTGTCTATAACAAACCATTCGTGATAAACACTAATATTAGAAATAGAAAAAGGCTCTTTCAAAATTACTTCTGAGAGAGCCTCGATTTTTTTTAGTCAATGCTATTTCCTACCTGTAAAGCATCAACCATTTTATCGGTAAACATGGAGTATAAAGATTCTTTCAACACTCCCTTTAATAATGGAATATTGACTTTCTTTTGAAGGGCGTTGAGCATTTGCTCACGTACTTCCCCTAATTGCTCATCTGGAATACCTGCATCCGCATTGTTGATGTAACCATATACTTCGCTGCTTAACTCGTTTTTAAATGCAGCATCAGCTTTTCGAACAAACTCTTTTAATAGTTTTAGTTCCGCTTTTTCTCCAAGAATGGGTAGATTGATGTCCGAATTTAGTTGATCGGCTAGTGAATTGACTCGGCTTTCTGTCAGCATAATTTGAAAAGTTAGAGGTGAAACATATTAACGGGTATGATGCAATTGATACATACAAATTACGCTTCCCTCTTGGCAGAAATCAATCCGCAAAAAGCCCCAAAATACAGTAGGTAATTTTACTGATTATTGTTTGTAACTGTTTATATTTCAATGAGTTGTTGTTTGATGGCGTACTTCACTAAATCAATGGTATGGCTTAATCCTAGTTTCCCTAAAATATTGGTTTTATGGGTTTCAACGGTGCGGGGGCTAATGGAAAGTTCTAGCCCAATTTGTTTGGCACTCATCCCGTCGCAAAGTAGCTTGATAATCTCAATTTCTCGGTCGCTCAATGGTTTGCCATAATCATCCACATGACTTTTTACATTTCGGATATAGCTATTCATAACTTTACCTGAAATATTTTCTCCAAAAAACATTTGATTGCGCTTCACTGCATGTATGGCGTCCATAAATTCTGATTTTGCACAATCTTTAGATAGAAAACCTTTAGCGCCCGCCCGAATAGAAGCAATGATAAAACGTTCTTCAGTATTGGCTGTGAGCATAATCACTTTAAGGGTTGGATAACGCTCCTTAAGCTCTTTCGCCAAATCAATCCCATTCACACGCTCACCGAGTTTAATATCCATAACGATCACGTCAGGTTGCTTATGGGACAACTGTTCGAGAAGCTCTTCCCGATTGGCCGCCTCGCCTATCATTTCTACTGTTGGGTTGGCAATTAATAGTGCTCGAATGCCATCGCGCACAATTTGATGATCATCAACCACAACTAATTTGATCTTTTCCATATTCATAAACCACCGTATTTAACTTTTCTGCGAGTGAATAACTGCTGATTTGAGCAATTGAATGGATAGATCAAGATACATAATCCTAAGGAAAATCATGGATCGTGAGTAGGTATTTTTACAGATACATACGATTGCTTCATTATAGCATAAAAAATGCCCGATAAATGCTATCGGGCATGAGGTTTTGAATAAAAAGGTTGATATTAAAATATGGTTCTCACAAGTGATCGTTTAGGCAAGTCATGATTAATTGAGTTGTCTTTTGTAGGTTATTCCATCAATTTCTGCAATTAAGTGGATGGCAGAGGTGTATAGGTTAACTCTTTTATTTCTCCAGCCAGGTAAGCCCGAATAGGGTTTCCAGTCTGCTTGAACGCCTGTTTTGCTGGTGAAAAATAAACCTCGATTGGTACTGATGTATAATTTATCGCGGTGCGTTACCATAGAATACAATTGGGTAGGATCATCTTGAGGTTTTAAGCCATGGGCATAATACTTCCACGTTTTACCTCCATTGGTACTTCTATAAATATACCCTCTACTCGTAGCTGCGAAGACTTCATAGCTGGTTTCATCTGATACAAATTGCACGACTGAACCAGTTGGAGGAACACTGTTCGGAACAAAACGGTACGATTTTACTTTCCAACTGTTATCGCAAATTTGGCCGCTGAGGTCAAGTACATAAACGAAAGGACCTGAACCGCCAATGATCAACCCTTTATTTTTCATATACCCAAACACATTGGTCATGGTTCCGTTCACACGTCTACCATTCTGGAATGCAGTGAGTGACCTACAATTCCGACTGGTACTCATACACATCACATCGGTTGCTCCATTTAATACAAAGGTGCAGTTTGCATGTGCTAACGAACCAACCATTCCCAAGCCTTGTATCCTACCTGTGGTTCGTTCGCGCGCTGAAATTTGGTTGGGTGAATTTTTTTTGATGCTGCCTGTATAAAAGATTCCAGATTGCCCAGAAGTACCTGCATAGGCCAAAATTTCGGTTTTGACTCCAGCAACAATCTGTACCTGTAAATCTGTAAATGTGGCTTGACTCCCTTGTACTTTAGGCCAATTATTTCTTGGGGTATTTAATAATAAATCAGCCTTGTAAATGCCTTTATTGGTGGCAAAATAAGTTCCTTGAGACCAAAATACGACATCGTGAACTTTATTTACACCAGTAGGCATGAGCTGAATTGTCCAAACTCCTTCAGGCGCTTTTTCTTTAGCCGTTTCTTTCTCTGGTTTACCAAATGCAAATAAGAATGGGATTAGCAAGCAGATTAGGAGTGGCTGCCAGTTTGTACGTTTACTCATCTTTTTAAAAGTTTAGTTGGTAAAATAGAATTTGTAATTGCATCATGATTACAAAGTACGCGGATCACCTCAACGAGATCAATCCGCAAATTCTGCCAATTTGCACTCCGTAAAAACACGTACTAGACGGTGTTATATGAGATGAGTTCAAGTGATTTCTTGCTAAAATGCAAAAGTGAAACGATACGGCTAGTTGGATTGGGCTAGCCAAAAAGGGATTTGCGTATAAAATTTGAGCTGATAGTGGGTGGTATCTGTGGTATTCGAATCAGTGGAGTTGTTCGTGACCGCAGTTCTTTTTCTAATCTCTAAGGTATTTTTCCCTTGAGGCAAATTCGCCGTAGGAATGTATGTCACTATACCAATTTCTTTTTTATTGGTATGCGTATGAAATAAGTATTCCAGCGAATCTACCCGTTCATTATTGAGGTACACTCCGTAAAAATCACTTAAGCAAGCTAAGGCTTCATGGGGCTTTGCTTCAGATTTTGGCCGCCCAACAACTTGCCGCTCATTAATGTAAAAGTTTGTGCCTTTTGATCGGTTAAACCCCTCTTTGAGCACAGGCTTGTAACAATAGTTTATCAATGCGTCATTATCGCGCACATTGTACCGAATAAATAAGCGAATAAACGGATCAGTAATGATATCATTCTGGATACATGCAGTAGAAATAAATGCGTCTTTACCTAACTGATTTTCATAATGATTGGATTGCACAACATGTCGTTCAATCTTATCTGGAATAAAAATGTAATACTCAAATGTATAAGCATGAAACATAAAGGAAAGGCTCAAATAAGCAAAAAATATGAGTCCTAGCTTTCGTTTGGAGAATTGATGAATAAAGTTGTAATAAATTCCCCTATACAAAGGAGCCAAGGTAATGATGCCATAGAAATAATAAAATGGGTAATAGATGCGACCCAACCAATTTTTCTTTTTAATCCATCCAAGGGTTAAAAAATCAACTAAGTAAATTAAACTACTGACAAACAAGGTAATGCCTACGATACTCGATAAATGGCTTAAAATGGTGTGAATCCCCCATGTGCTGATAGACTCCAACGCATTTATTACGGTGGTAAACGCAATTAAAAATGTTGTAAAAAGTAAAAAAGAAATGAAGCAAAGCACAATTAAGAAGGTGAAAGCAAAAATAGAGCTACAAATTTGATCGAGCCAGGTGGTTAGCTCATGTAGTGACTTTACCCTTTTACGGAGCTTTTCCGTAAAAAAGCTGCCATAGCCAAGCTTGTCAAAATCTATTTCCGACGAAACCGAATCGAGGCCAATTACCCCAATCCAAAAAGCCCTTAACACTACGTGAAAAAATAGGTTAATGCCAGTGAGTTTTACAGCCATCTGAATTACAATGAGGGCATATTGCCACAATCCATCCACATTGGCGTGAAATGCCAAATACTGTATGCCTTCATCTAAGTAATCTGAAATGCTGAAAATAGCCGCTATCGAGAAGCCTGACACCAACAGTTCCATTTGCCAGCTATCTCTTCCCAATTTTTTCAGCCATTCCAAATAATGGGCTTCGGTGTGTTTATCTTCTGCCATAATACTGCCTCAATCACCTTTAGATAATTCATCAGAAATTTCGTTTTCGTCATCGTCTTGATAAGGGAAATGCATTTTGAGTTGCTCTCCCGCCATTGTGATGCCTTTTTGTATACCAGCGACAAACTTTCCTTCTTTGAATCTATTCCGCATATTTTTCTTGATTTCCTCCCAAAAGTTTTCTGGCACCACACGGTTTATTCCCTCATCTGCCACAATAGCAAATTTGTGCGATTCCATGGCAAGGTAGAATAAAACGCCATTGCGCTGTGCGGTCTCATG
Source organism: Flammeovirgaceae bacterium (assembly GCA_049600855.1). Lineage (GTDB taxonomy): Bacteria > Bacteroidota > Bacteroidia > Cytophagales > Flammeovirgaceae > JBMYQA01. The sequence continues at coordinate 9,990 of JBMYQA010000161.1, forward strand.
CATGTCCAATTCAGCAAATAATTCAAGAGCTCGTGCAAACGCATCATTCTTACAGGTACTTTCTACATGCACTTTGATTTCGCCTGAAGTCGCCTGTTCCGCCTCTTCAATGGCTTGGATCAGCGCTTTTTCTTCTTCTGGTGTAAAGAATTGTTTCTTTTTGGATTTAGTAAATAAATTCATGATCATTTCTGTTTTATAAATCCACTTTTGGCGTTTCCATCGCTTTTTTGGATGCTTTAAAGTATCCTTTCTCAGAGAAACCTAACAGGTTTTGTGGAAATTGGCGGATATAGCTATTGTAAGCTTGTACCATCTTGTTGTATTTTCTCCGTTCTACTGCTATCCGATTTTCTGAACCTTCTACTTGAACTTGCAAATTGCTAAATGCTTCCATTGCACCTAAACGTTCATCACTTGCAGCATCTGAAAATAATTTTTCGAGAATTTCACTCAACGCTTCTTGATGTTGCTGAAAGGTCATCAGTTCCTCTGCCGAAGGAGCATTCAGATCAATTGTTGCCAGATTTTGGTGAAGTTGTGTAAGTTGCGCTAACCTATCTTTTTCGAAGTTAGCAGCAGATTTTACGGTGTTTACCAATTGGGGAATCAAATCAGCTCGTCGTTGATACACATTTTCTACCTGCGCCCAAGCTTGGTTCACCTTTTCCTCTTGTAGCACCGCAGCATTTCGTACCTTCATTCCCCCAAAAAATAAGAGCACGATTACTAACCCGAACGCACCAAAAATAAATAGCTTTTGGCTCTTTTTCGTTTTTGAAACGGCTTCTTTTTCGGTGCGCAACTTACTTAAAAGTGTTAATGTAGGGGCGTGCCCTGGCGCAATTTTTAACGCGCGATGCACTAATTCCTGCGCAGTTTTCGCATCTGTGGGATTTTGATGCTCTTCAAAGCGTTCTACATGTGCTTGTGCTTTGTAATATAGGGCATCAATGTGATAAGGATTCAGCACTACTGCTTCTGCTAAGGAATTGATGGCATCCGTCCAGTTTTGGTGTACGATCAGTTCTTTTCCATTCTTCAGATGGCCTTCAAATGCGCGTTGAGACTCCTGCCATTCTTGTTCAGTCACGCCCATTTCTAGGGCAATTTGCTTCAGCTCAGCAGGAGTGAGGATGTTTTCTTGTTCGGAGAACTGCAATTCATACATTTTCTCCACGTACTTGGCTAACGCTTTTTCAGAATCGGAAGACATGTTGTGTTTAGTTGATGAACACCCCTAAACTACAAAAAAGGGAGGAGAATAGCTCATTCCCTCCCTTTGTCGATTACCTCAAGTTGCTTAAATACGATTTTTAGGACTCATGTATGATTCCAAAATTGTGTTGGATAGCGTAAGATTGGATTCATTGTCAATCGTATTCTAATGGTAAAGACATTAGCCCCTAAAAAATGGTTGCCCTCAAATAATCTCTAAAACAAATATTCTTCACCAATGGCTAACTCCTGCAAGTTGCCATTAAGTTGTTTTTGATCGTGAAAGTTTCGCATCATCTTGATGGGTTCACCGAGGGGTTCATCGGATAAGTCGTAAGTGCCATAGTGCATGGGAATAAAGTGGCGAGCTTCCAATTCATTAAAGGCTTTCACGGCATCTTCTGGACTAATGTGTGCATCTTTCATAAAATGGATGGGCTTATATGCGCCAATGGGCATTAAACAAAAATCAATGTTTTCATAGAAACCGCCAATTTCTTTGAAGTGATTCCCGTAAGCCGTATCTCCAGCAAAATAAATCTTCGTTTTCCCATCTGTGATCATGAAACTCCCCCACAACATTAGGTTAAAATCTGTTATTCCTCTGCGATTCCAGTGAATGGCGGGGAGAAAGTGAATGGTAATATCCTCTTCAATTTGAAAGGATTGCCACCAACCAGCTTCCTGATAGCACGTATTGCCCAATTTATTGAGTAAAGGATGCATGTCTAGTGGTGTTAAAAACTCTACATCAGGATTATTCTTTAGGAGCGGTTTCAGGGAAGGGATGTCAAAATGATCGCGATGCCCATGGGACATTAAGATGTAGTCTAAGTGTTGGATATCTGTGATTTCACACGGTAATCCTGCTTTTCTGGGAACAAGGGGTAAATCCGTTAAGCATGGATCAGTCAGAATGTTGACCTCATTAATTCGGATAAAAAAGCAGGCATGCCCTAGCCATACAATTACATTATTGTGGTGATGTAGAAAATCGCTGTTATCAATGACTTTGAGTTGAAACCCCTCTTCTTTTTTTTCTTTTTTCTGTGGGTTTTTACTCATTTGCCATTTCAATACTTCCCAAAAACTCTTTGGATGTTCCAATACATCTCCATTTACATAAATGCCGTTGATGAGCGTATTTCCTTCATAGCCACTCTTAATGGTTTGAAGCGTTGGGTTATTTTTAATTTTTTTCCGCATAATCAAACGCATTAAGGCTATCCATAGCAATTGGTTAAACAGCGCTCATTTTCATTAATTCAAGAATATCATCTAAGTATTCTCGATTGTTCGAAAGACGTGGAACTTTATTTTGTCCTCCTAGCTTTCCCCGTTTTTTCATCCAATTGTAGAATGTACCTTTTGCAGCATGGTGTACAATGGGTTTAATTAAGGCGATATCTTTTTGCCGCTTTGCATCATAATCTGAGTTCACGCTGCGAAGGGTATCATCCAATACCGAGGTAAATTGATTTAAACTACTTGGCTCTTGATCAAACTCAATCACCCATTCATGAGTTCCCTTTTTACCGGTAGCCAGATAAACAGGAGCGGCAGTAAAGTTAGACACTGTTGCTTGCGTAGCGCGGCTTGCGGCTACAATGGCTGCTTCAGCATTTTCAATAATCGCTTCGCAAATCCAATCATAATTTTTTAGCTTTTCTAAATCTTTATCGAAAGTACCTGTTTCAATATTTGCCATTTTTTCTGGGTTATCAATTGGGGCAGGTATTCCATTTAGCAATCTATCTTTTGCAGCATCAACTGCATCTTGATTAATCTCAAGAATTAGCACCTTTATATCCCTTTCAGCACATAAACCAGCTATACCAGCACCCATAGTACCACCACCAAGAACTGCCACAGATCTAATTTCTTTTGTCATATTTTTTCCTAAAACTTAAGTTCTTCTTTTGAAACTACAATCCCATCTTCATCTGCATAAATAAAATCGCCATCAGAAATTGTAATATTTG
>JBMYQA010000162.1:0-13087 GCA_049600855.1 Flammeovirgaceae bacterium
TACAAACCAAGGCATCTCTAGCTTGATTTCATATTTTGGATCTGTCAAGCTTTCCTCAATAATTGCCTCAATCTTACTCCACTGGAAAAACTCTCTACCTTTTAAGGCAATTTCGCCATCTTCTTGAATAGAAGCGTTGAGTTGTAGGGGATGTACCTCAATGACTGCTTTTAGATTTTTGTCTTCTGTTTCAATGCATAAGGTTGGCCACATGCTTTCTTTGTTGAAAGTCACCTGTGTTTTGTCAGGGATAACCATACCACAGCCTTCCCATTTTAAGTACCCTATTTCACAACCTGAAGTTAAAAAGGGAATGGGATTTTCTTTAAACATTTGACAAACTTCCTCATTTTCCATGCAGAGTATGGATAATTTGAAGTACTGCGTTGAAATCTTAGTTAGTAATTTCCTAACTTCTTCCGTAGATTCTACTTTGGTGAGTTGCATTGCTTTTAATTTTAAATTTGTATATGATTGATTGTAATTAAAACAGTTTAATCCTAAGCCATTTGGTGATGATTTGGTGTCGTTGATGGATGCCTGTAGCTAATAAAAAGGAATTGAGTTAAATTCATCGTTTTTCTTTCTACAGCCTACTTCAAAAAATTACACCGCCATCTTATTCAGAAGCTCACCAAGAACTGCTGAACAGTGTTAAAGTGAGCTAGCATGAAGAGGTGATGAGAATTTCGGGTTCTTCTTGACCGTCAATTTCCACTCTCCATAACATGTCCTTATTGGGTACAAACCAAGGCATAACTAAAACGCAGTCATGTTTGTCTAGTTTCTGTTGGACGTGAATGTCAATTTCAGACCATTGCTTGATATGAGATTTGGTAACTGAAATCTTTTCGTCACCTGTGGTCGTAGAACCGTCTAACTTTAAGGGGTGTTCATGAATCACGACTTTTGTGGTGTCGTTCTTATCTCTTAAATACAACGTGGCCCACATGTCTGTTTCATTGAAGTGAACTTTTGTCCCTTTGGGTAATTTCATTCCACAACCTTCCCAATGCACTTCATCATCACTATAGCCAGTGGTTAAAAAATCGATTGCTTTATCTGGATCTTGAAACTTTTTGCATACTACATCAGACCGCATGCAAAGCATTGATAGTTCAAAGTATTTATTAGAGATATCTGTAATTTTTCTCCTCACATCCCAATTTGACTTTTCCACTGAAATTTCCATAGTGTTTGATTTAAAGGTTTATGAATGATTAGATTGAACACATCTAATAAATAGTTATGAAAATAGGGCTCCTAACTCATTGATATCAATCTGATAATCAGGATGAACTGGAAGCGATTTTAATTCATTCCAAAAGGTAACTCTTTTACTTGAATCTGGATAATAACGGCATAAGTCGGTAAGCACTCTGATTTTGTATACCATATTTTGATCTTCATTAGCGCAGTCTAATGCAGCATTAAAGTTTTCTTCAATTGCTTTCTGATCAGGCTGCTCGTCTTGCATTAAGCAGCGCGCTTTGAGTCTGTATAAATCTGGTAACAAGAAGCGTTCGCCAGTACTAAATGCATTTTCAAATAGTTGGCTTAATGTTTCTTGGCAATCGTCATACAAACCTGCGTTAAATTGGGTTTGTGCTAGTGGTAAAGCATAGTAAGTACTAGGTACCTTTACACCAGTTCCTAGCATTAACGCCACATGTTCTTTGGCTTGCTCCACTTTAGTGTTGAGGTAGCCATCCAGAATTTGCTGGAGGAAGAGGAAGGTGCTAAAGTTATGATCCTCAAGATACTTTTTATAAGTCGCATTCATTTCCTGAATGTTCTTATTTTCGAAGCGATAATAATACAAGGAGCTAATTAAAGCGGAGGTCCAAGCTTTTGAATGGGCATGATTGAGCTCTTCGGCTAATTCCCTACCTTGTTTTGCGTAATAATCACTCTTCTCAAAATTGCCTCTAAAGGCGTAGTTATTGGCAAGTACCACGAGGCTGTAGACTTTATAGTCCATCGCAAAGGCTTCTACCACGCCTTCTCCATTAATGCTATCGTACAATTCTAAGGAAAGGATGAGGTCCTTTTCTGCTTGTTCGTATTTTCCAAACATCCAGTTTTTATATCCCCGAACTCCATATAAAGCACATTGGAAAGGAATTTGGCCCAACGACTTCGCATCTTTCATGGCTTTTTCCCACAATACATCAAACTTTTCATATTCTGTAGACATCAAATTGTATTGAATGCGTGTCCATAAAATATTGAAAAGCCAGTTAGAGCCATCAGGTAGTTTCAGGCTGAGTTCCTCAATTTTGTCATTAATTTGACTCACCTTTTCATTAGAAAAGCCCTTAATGGTTAAGGTTGCTTGTAATAAGTTTTGATTAATCTGAAGCTTTCTTTCGGTTTGCAATACATCTTCCGTAATCTTTTCAGCCCAATCCAATGCTTGTTCTGCTTGATTAATGCACTGTTGATCGAGCGATCTTTTTAACAAATTGGTGGAAGCGTAAAGTCCGTATTCAGAAGCTTTATCAAAGTCATCGCATTTAGACCAGTGGGCAGCAAGTAATTCTGGGAATTCTTTGGCATTTGCAGGAAACTCGCGTTCTAAAGTGCTGGCAATGCGATGGTGTACATCTTTTCGGCGCGTGGTGGTCATGGCATCATAGGCCGCATCCCCAATGAGTGCGTGACGGAAGATGTAACGGTCATCATTGACACGCCGCTGACGGAATACCAAATCAGCATTGACAAGCTGTTCCAAATCTTGTCGTACCATTCCCTCATCTTTGCTAGAAGCTTTCATGAGCAACTCATAATTGAACTCACGCCCAATGGCAGAAGCAATCTCAGCTGTTTCTTTTGCCATGCCTAATTTATCCAATCGCGCATTTAATAAATCTTGTAGCGTAATCGGAATTTCTTTGGCTTCAATATCTGTAACTAACTCATAGGCATTATGTTGCAAACTGAGGTATTCTTGCTCAAGCAGCATGGCTGTAAGTTCTTCCACAAAAAGTGGGATGCCATCTGTTCGTTCCGAAATATAGTCAATGGCCTTGGCATGAATTGGCTTATGGCCCAATACGCTACTGACCATTTGCTCCACTGCGGATTCTGCTAATGGTTCGAGCTTTAGGAAAGGAACGGCTTGACAGCTTTCTCTGATTTGATCGCTTGGTCGCGTCGTCATTAACAGTAAGAATGCATGCTGATCTAAGTCTTCGAGTAGGTAAGCAATGAATTCTTCACTTGTGGGATCAATCCAGTGTAAATCTTCAATGATGAGTAAAAATGCCTGTTGGTCAAGCTGTTGAATGGCTTTGGCTAGGGCTTGAAAGAGAATCGCTTTTTGTTCTTTGGGAGATTTTTGCTCAAACTCCATATCTTCTGGTATGGGTAATGACAACCAAGAACAAAGGATGGGGAGTGTTTCTTCCACATCACAAGATAAATCCGCAAGGATTTCTTCTACGCGTTTCGTATGATTTTCTAATTCTTCATTAGCTACAATTCCCCAATGCTTTTTGAGCATCGTCAAGATCGGATATAACGCATTATTTTGATGTTCGGGCAAGCACCTACATTCTCTAAACAAGTGATCATTCGATTGCACATGTTGCTTAATGGCATGGGTTAGTCTCGATTTGCCTATTCCTGCTTGTCCTTCTAAAATGATGGCTTGTCCTGCTTGTTTACTACTTTCCCAAATTTCTAAGATTTGTTCTTTTTCATGCTCACGCCCAATCATGTCTCGCTGTGCACTCCACGAACGTAAAGTGGATTGCGCTTCCGTTTGGCGTTCTCCCAATAATAAGTAAGTCGCCACAGGTTGAGGTTCATGAACGAGTTTTACTTCTTTCGCAAATTCAAAGTCTAAGAAAGGGGCTAAGAGTTTTTGAGAACTGTTACTTACGAGAACAGTACCTTCATCGGCAAGATTGATCAATTCAAAAGCCGTATTGGGGACATTGCCTTCAGGAACTTGATTGGGTAATACCAGTACCCGTCCTGAGTGGATGGTAACGCGTAACTCAATGCGAATGCCATGTGCTTCTTGCAACACACTGCTTCGTTTACGTGCTTGGGTAAGCAGCTCAATGGCAGTACGGCCTGCGCGTCTAGCGTCTGTATCATGCACCTCTGGATAGCCAAAATAGATGACAATGTGATTACAAATATCTCCTGCGATATAGCCACCATATTTTATGGCAATATCTTTACACAGGTTAATTTGGTCTTTTTCTACCGCATCTAATGTTTCTAAATCCAGACTACTTCCTGTGGTGAGTACCAGATTTAGGCGCATACAAAGTACGGTAATTTGTTTTCGAAGCGCAGAGGAGGAACCTGCCACAATAAAATTTGCTTCAGTGAGGTCATCATCATCGGTAGTAGCTTGACCAGTAGCTTGCTGGATGGTACCAATGAGCGAGTTGAAATTGATGTGTGCTAATTCTTTGAGAATCAATTCAGCACTAGCAATACGCTGATAAGGATTTTTATTGAGTACGCGTCTCAGTAAATCTCCTAGCGGATGATTGAGAATGGCAGGTGGTAAACTGACAGTGCTATGCATCAACTGTTGTTGAAAAACCTCGGCAACGGAATTTCCTCTAATTACAGGCTGTCCCGTCAAACATTCAATAAAAATGAGGCCCCATGCGTAGAGGTCAGATTTTTCGGTTGGAGGCTCGCCTCTCAATTGTTCAGGAGCACTGTAATTGGGTGTACCCAAAAACTCTTGACTGAGTGTTAAGGTTTGAAATTCTTTGGTTCGGAACTCTTGGGTGAAGGTGCCAATCCCAAAATCAAGTATTTTTATATGAGGGCGCGACCCCGTAGTGGTCACCATAATATTTTGTGGCTTTAAATCGCGATGAACCACCCCATTGGCATGTGCACAAGTAAGGGCATCTAAAACTTGTTCCATCAGCTGTTGTGTATCTGTAGCTGATAATCCCTGATGTTGCACAATGTATTGTTTTAAAGTAGTGCCTGCAACAAATTCAAAAATGGCATAGGGTTGTTGATTGGCAGCATAGCCTTTGTCTATCAAATGTACAATGTTAGGGTGGCTGATCTTAGCACAAAGACTAGTTTCTCGTTCAAATCGGGCGAGCTGTTGTTGTTGCTTTTGTTCATCAACTACTCCTTGCAACTTCAATGTTTTGATTGCTACTAAACGGCCTGTATTTACCTGTTTAGCTTTATAAACTAAGCCATATCCGCCTTCCCCAATTTGTTCAATGAGTTCATAATTATCAAAAGACAATACATCCTTCGTGGGAAGTTGATTTTGGTGCTTTATCATATGTAGTAAGTTAGTCCTTCAGAAATATTTCCATTCTAATAGGCCCTTAATTTAAGATAAATTTCTGAATGATTCAATGATCAATTTGATAGAAAAAACGCTTTTCAAGATTTTCTTTCGCGATCAGGCATTCCTTGTCACTAAAGAAAATATCTTAGCGGCTGTTTGAATTTTTTGTTTAGCCAAAAGAAAAAGTTCAAACAGTCTCTTAAAGGTCATTGTGCATCCATTCCTTCTTCAATGAGCATGATGAGAATATGGATGATTTTAATGTGGATTTCCTGAATTCGATCGGCATAACCAAAATGGGGCACTCGAATTTCTACATCAGCAGTTTCGGCGAGTTTGCCACCATCTTTTCCCGTGAGTAGAATAATTTTCATGCCTTTGCTTTTAGCAGCATGAACAGCATGAATAACATTCGCCGAATTCCCACTTGTGCTAATGCCTAACAACACATCTCCTTTTTGTCCTAATCCTTGAATGTATCGAGAAAAAATGTATTCGTAGCCAAAGTCGTTAGCTACACAAGAAATATGGCTAGGATCGGCAATGGCAATGGCTGGGAAAGCAGGACGATTTTCGCGATACCTGCCAGTGAGTTCTTCTGCAAAATGCATGGCATCGCAATGGGAACCACCATTGCCACAACTCAGAATTTTACCTCCATTTTTGAAAGAACTTACAATAAGTTGAGCTGCTCGCTCAATATTTTCAATGTTCTCGTTTTGATGGATAAATGCATCTAAAACCTTCCGGGCTTCTTCGAGTTGTGCCCTGATTTTCAATCCTTTCTCAGTCATTTAACTAGTGGAGTGTTATTTTCAACAAAGAAAGGGATGTCATAGAAAACATCCATATTTCAAATCAAAAAAATTGAAATTATTCTATCAGTTTGGAATTTTTGATTAAATTAGAAAAAGAAGGAGTCTTAAAAATCAATTATTTTGAAGATTTTCGTACGTAAATACTAACAATTTACAAAAGCATTCATAACTTCGGTTGCTCAACTGAAAAACAAATGGAGCGAAAAGCATGATTTAGTTTCTTTTAGGCTAGGAATTATCTAAAGCAAATTCAATTAATTGAAACTAAAGATTGACACTTTGATTCAGCTTTTTAAAAAATATGTGTTTGTTTTTTTAACATGAATGACGCTTAAAAATTCAAATACTTTACAATTAACCTATAAAATCTCTTAGAGTATGGCCGTTCAAGCACATGCAGCACCCTCACCAAAGGAAACACTCAAGGAGGTATTTGGCTACAGTCAATTTAGAGGCGAGCAGGAAAAGATTATCCAGAATGTTCTGTCTGGCAGAAATACATTTGTAATTATGCCAACAGGTGCAGGAAAGTCGATGTGTTACCAACTTCCGGCAATTATGATGCCTGGCACTGCCATTGTCATTTCCCCACTGATTGCATTAATGAAAAACCAAGTAGATCAATTACAAGCACTGGGAATTAATGCACATTTCTTGAATTCAACGCTTTCTAAGGCGGAGAGTACTCGAGTGAAAAAGGAGACGTTGAAAGGAAATACAAAACTGCTTTATGTGGCTCCTGAGTCGCTCACGAAGGAAGAAAATATTAAGTTTTTGAGTGAATCTACCATTTCCTTCGTAGCGATTGATGAAGCGCATTGTATTTCTGAATGGGGACATGATTTCAGACCTGAATACCGAAAAATAAAAACAATTATTGAGCAACTCGGTAATTTACCTATCATTGCGCTAACGGCTACGGCAACTCCTAAAGTACGGATGGATATTCAGAAAAACCTTCGCATGGAGTTGGCTGATATCTTCATTTCTTCTTTCCATAGAAAAAACCTTTACTATGAGGTGCATCCCAAGGTAAATACGAAGAAGCAGCTCATTAAATTCGTTAAAACGCATCACGGACAATCTGGAATTATTTACTGTTTAAGCAGAAAAAAGGTAGAAGAAATTGCAGAGTTTTTACGGGTAAATGATGTAAATGCTTTACCCTACCATGCCGGAATGGATTCGTCTATACGGATGAGAAATCAAGATGCCTTTTTGAATGAAGATGTAGATGTGATTGTGGCAACCATTGCCTTTGGCATGGGAATCGACAAGCCTGATGTGCGTTTTGTTATTCATTATGATGCACCTAAATCTATAGAAGGGTATTACCAAGAAACAGGTAGGGCAGGGCGAGATGGCCTAGATTCGTATTGTTTGATGTTTTTCAGTACAAAAGATTTAGATAAACTGGAGAAGTTTAACAAAGATAAATCGGTTACTGAACGCGAAAATGCCAAAATTCTACTGAATGAAATGGCCTATTATGCCCGTTCTTCTGTGTGTAGGCATCGGCAATTGCTCCATTATTTTGGAGAATATTTAGAGGAAGATTACAACAAGTGTGACAATACGCGCAGAAAGCGTGAAGAATTTGACGGGCGAGAAAAATTGCATACCATTCTTAAGATCATTCAGCAAACGGAACAAAAGTTTGATATGAACCATCTTATTCGAGTGGTAAGAGGGGAGGATGATCAGTATGTAAAAAGTTATGGTCACGATAAACTGAAGGAATTTGGAACAGGGGCGGATGAATCGGTTGGATATTGGGAATCGATCATCCGACAAGGAATGATCTTCCATTTTATTGAGAAGGATATTGATCACGTAACCATCTTAAAATTAACCGATAAGAGTTTAGACTTTTTAAAGAAGCCTTATTCAGTGATCATGAGTAAGGATAATGATTATTCTAATTTTGAGATTGATCAGGAAGAAGACAGCAACGATGCGCCTTCTGCGCAGGCATTCGATCGTGTATTATTTGATATGCTGAAGAAGGAACGTAAATCTGTTGCTAAGAAAAAAGGATTGCCACCTTACGTGATTTTCCAAGAATCTTCATTGGAAGAAATGGCTACCATTTACCCTACAAGCATGGAAGAGTTGGTACAAGTAAATGGGGTAGGAATGGGAAAAGCGCGAAAGTTTGGAAAGTCATTTATTGATTTGATTACCAAGTATGTGGAGGATAATGACATTACTCCAATGACGGATGTGTTAGTGAAATCAACGGCAAATAAATCAAAAACGAAAATTTTTATCATTCAACAGATTGATCGACAAATCGACTTGGAGGAAATTGCGGAATCGAAAAATATGCCTTTTTCGAATATAATGGATGAAATAGAGCACATTTGTTATTCAGGAACCAAGTTAAACTTAGATTATTACATTGATCAAATTATGGATGATGAACGCCAAGAAGAGGTGTTAGATTACTTTATGGAAGCAGAGAGCGATAGCATCTCAGAAGCCTTAGCGGAGCTTGGCGATGATGAATATAGTGAAGATGACCTGCGTTTGATGCGAATAAAATTTCTGTCGCAAGTAGCCATGTAGTACATACCGCTACTACTAAACTTTTATGAAGAGAGCAGCCCTATAAAGGCTGCTTTTTTATGTGTACTTTAAGCGAACCTACTTCGACTTTATTTTCTTTTTATGTTCAGGGATAGTGGCTAAGGTACTCGCGTTAGTGACGAGTTCTATCCCGTCATTAGGTGTGCGGAAGATGGAGGTAATGTATACCGTTTGAGGTTTACTTGAGCAATTTCCTAAATTAATGGTGAAGTTGGCAAAACCCGATTCATAGTCAATTTGATCGTACAGCTCTTCAAGTGTTGAGCCTTCCTTGCTTAAAGAACCATATGTTGTGGCTCCACTTTCCGTTACATAGGTAATTTGTACCAGTATTTTATAGGGAAACTTTGGATTGGATTGGTCAAAGCTCTGACCAATAATGTAAAGTCCGTTAGAACAATTTCCCATTCCAAGGGTACTATCTGAATCCGAAAATACGAGTTTTGTGGAAATACTTGGAGGAGTATTTTTATTTCCCGAATTTGCAAATACTACTTGATGACCTAAGGTACTTAGTGAAATCAAAGCAAAAAATAGAATTCGATTGATCATAAATTCGGAACTTTAGAGTGTGGGAACTAAAATCGCGCAAAGCTACTAAATAATCTCTTCAATATTGATGAATTATTCATAATTCGCTAAAATCATAGAAAGCGTTGCAAAAGTTACAGAATTCTTAGCACTTATGCTCTTGTATTGAAAATATTGCCTTAGTTATTTCCAGTACTTCTAAAGGTTTTCTAAAGCATTCCTATGACTTTTCAGCTTCTTGATTAGATTTGCACGTAGCTTTTTGAGCACTAAAATTAGTCCTAACTCTCTGAATATAAAGGAATACCTTGTTGCTTTCACTAATCATATTTACCCCTATTTTTGCTGCATTTGTAGTACTTTTACTACCAAAAAATGGGAAAAAGCTCCACCAATGGACGGCATTAAGTGCTACGCTATTACAATTAGCTTTTACCATTTGGGCTTTTGCCAGTATGCAGTTTGGTGCTCAGGCTCCAAAAGGAATAGATCAACTCGCTGATTTTCAGTTGTTGGAGCATCGTGATTGGATCGACATGCAATTGGGTAGTTTAGGCCAACTGAGCATTGACTACGTAGTGGGAGTTGATGGATTAAACAGTTTAATGGTCGTATTGTCTGCTATTGTACTGGTCATTGGTGCCATATCTTCCTTCGAAATCAAGGAAAAAACCCAAGGGTATTTTGCCTTGTATTTATTATTGAGCAGTACCATCATGGGCTGTTTTTTAGCGTTAGACTTCTTCCTTTTCTTCTTATTCTTCGAATTTATGCTACTTCCTATGTATTTCTTAATCGGAATTTGGGGAGGAGTACGAAGGGAGTACGCTTCCATAAAGTTTTTTCTGTATACCTTATTGGGCTCTGTTTTTATACTGATCATCATGATTGGTTTATATAATTCAGTCATCGATCCAGTTGCCACAGGTGTACATTTAGGCTTGGCTGATGCTCCTGCAAATATGACTACAGACTTGATTAATCAAGTTCAACAACAATTGGAAGCGGGTACATTAGCTGGACATGCCCAAGTACATACTTTTAATATGGTGTACATGATGGATGTGAATAATTACATTCCAGATTCCATATTTGCACTCCAGTCAGGTAGTATGTTATTCGGCCAGCATGCGCGCTTAATTGCTTTTCTCTTTTTAATGATCGGTTTTGCCATTAAGCTTCCTGCGATACCTGTACACACCTGGTTGCCCGATGCACACGTGGAAGCACCCACGGCAATCTCTGTCATTTTAGCAGGATTATTATTAAAAATTGGGGCTTATGGCATCTTGCGTTTGGCCTATGGCATTTTTCCTGAAGGTGGAATCCATTATGCTTGGTGGGTAGGCTTTTTTGGGGTGCTGTCTATCGTGTATGCTGCATTTGTGGCTTTGGGCACCCACAACCTCAAAAAATTAATCGCCTATTCCTCCATCTCGCACATGGGCTTTGTATTGCTTGGAGTTGCCTCTGTTACTTCTGAAGGATTTAATGGGGCGGTTTATCAACTGTTTAGTCATGGCATTATTTCACCCATGTTATTCTTATTGGCGGGAGTATTATATTACCGAACCAAACACTTGCAGATAGAAACCTACAAAGGACTCAGTCAAGTGATGCCGCACTACTCAGGTTTGGTGATTGTTGGCTTTTTTGCTTCACTAGGATTACCTGGGTTTTCGGGTTTTATTGCGGAGCTATTTGTGTTCTTAGGCGCTTTTAACTCAGCAAGTGTCAATCAATTGATACCAAGGTGGATGCCAATTGTAAGTACGTTGGGACTTATTATAGGTGCTGCGTATTACTTATGGACTTATCAGCGCATGTTTTTAGGAAAACTCAGCGTCAAGAAAGAAGAATTAAAAGGCAAACTGTTTGATTTGACTGCACGTGAGTGGATCATGATTCTTCCCTTAGCCATAATCACTCTGGTGTTAGGTATTTTCCCTCATTTATTACTTGATCCAATTTCAAATTCTTTGGAATATTTTGTGGAGTTGGTGTTGAATGTAGGTAAATCTAATTTAGAACAAATTCAATCCATCCTTGAAGTGAAGCCCTAATGGAGGAAAAACTGCCACATATCCTTCAAGAGATACTCAACGCTTTGCCTGGGCTTCGTTACCAAATGGCTCTGGTAGTGTTGTTTATTTTGGTGATTGTAGCCGACTTGCTCAAAAATGCCTTTGTTCGTAAAATATTGCCCGTTGTAGTTGGTATAGGTTTGATAATCAGCTTATCATTAATTGATATTCAGGATAATACTTTACTTACTGATTTAGCAGGTGTTGGGTTCTATGAACCTTATTTAAACTACCTCTTTGGTGGATTAGTCATCCTATTGCTCGTATTTGATCAAGTCTTGATGAAGAGAATACGAGTAGGCGAGTACTACTCAATCCTATTAGCGACCTTAATTGGGCTTAGCTTTATATTGATGTCTCGTAGCTTCTTGATGCTCTATCTTGCTATTGAGACAGTTTCGATTTGTTCCTACATTCTCACTGCATTCAAATTTAATAAACGATCGAGTGAAGGGGCACTGAAGTATATTTTGTTCGGTGCTTTTTCATCTGCATTGATGCTGTATGGCATTTCGTTACTTTACGGACTTACTGGCAGTTTGGAGTTTCAAGAAGTTTTCACACATAAAGTGCTTACTTTCAATGTGTTAGCTCAGGTTGGATTATTTCTTACTTTAGGAGGGATATTCTTTAAATTATCAGCGGTTCCGTTTCACATTTGGACTCCTGATGTGTATGAATCGGCACCAATTCCTGTTGCGGTTTTTTTCTCGATTGCCCCCAAGGGCGCAGTGCTCTATATTTTATTAACTTGGAAAAGTTATTTAGAAACGAATGAATCCTTTATTGCACTGATTTGCTTAGTCGCTATTGCCAGTATTTTTTATGGAAATTTATCTGCTTTGCGTCAAAGTAGTCTGAAGCGCATGTTGGCTTATTCCTCCATTGCTCACGCAGGCTTTTTATTGATTACCGCCTTGGCAAGCCCAACAAGTCATTTTTATTTCTACTTAACGATTTATTTATTTATGAACCTTGTTGCATTTGGATTGGCAGCTTGGTTAGAGTCGGTAGAAGGGGATGATCGCATGGCTAGATTTAGTGGAGTAGGACTTCAAATTCCCCTTGTGGGTGTGATCGCCACAATTGCGATGATCTCGTTAGGTGGATTGCCAATTACCGCAGGGTTTAATGCGAAGTTGCTGATATTTATAGACTTATGGAATGCCTATTCCCTGAGCTCAAGTAATTGGTTATTGCTTCTTTTTGCTTTGGGGCTTGTTAATATTGTCATCTCACTCTTTTATTACCTAAGAGTACCATATTTTATGTTTTTCGGGAAGGAAATGCCTATATCATTTACACTAACTCATGCCCAAAAAGTTTTTTTAGTCCTTTTATCTTTTCCTTTGTTACTATTTTTCTTTAAACCAGATTGGCTACTAGCCCTAATTGACTGGCTGAACAAGAGCTAAACTTCCCGAATCATTACCTAAATTCCTCGATTTTTACTAGCTTTGCGGCTATAAAAATAATCAGCGCGCATACTAAACAATTTTTGCCCACAAACGATTGTGCTTGTATGTCGTGTAGGGACACAACAAAACCACATCAATTCCTACAAACCAACAGGTTATTTTGTCCTTTTAACCTTAACACTGCTTTCGAAGAGAAGCATAATAAAGAATCAAGTTCTGATTTTAAACAACATATTTTATGAATTTCGAACTGACCGAAGAACAACAAGCTGTCCGTGACGCTGCTAGAGATTTTGCCCAAATGGAATTATGGGATGGTATTATTGAGCGAGATAATGCGCAACAATACCCGAC
>JBMYQA010000163.1:0-13061 GCA_049600855.1 Flammeovirgaceae bacterium
TTAGATGCTTGGTGGAAAGATAATGATATAAATGGTTATAGATTAGGATTGGATAAAGTCTTAATATTTGACCCTAATTACTATAAAATTAATGTGTCCAGATCACAGCTAAAACACGAACGATTACTAATAGACTTTGTGTATTCTGAAGAAGTTTATCAGAAAGTTGTAAGTGAGATCAAGACTTCATGCAATGAAATTAATTTAAACGTTGAGTTATTAGATACTAGAAATAGTGTTAAAAATATACAAAGGTTTAATGAGTTAGCATTAATTAAGAGGTGGTTTTTAGAGAAGAATGAATATAATCCATCTAAACGATTTATTCCAAGTACTTATGATAAGTTATATCACATTTCCCAAAAGTATGATACAGAAGTCTTTATGAATATTTTTATTTTGTCAGTATCCCCTAAAAATAGAACTCATACATATTTTTATGGTTATAATGTTAAGGAAAGAAGACCAGTAATGATAAGTTATGATGAATCAAAAGGCAAAATAACATCAAAATTTGAATTTAATGATCTAAAGAAACGATTACAAGAGGTCAAGCGAAAAGACGATAAGTAACTTTCGTCCCCCTTGACTTGCTGGAGTTTTTTATCCATAAATCAATCACAAAAGCCATAGTTCCCTTGCTATGGCTTTTGTGCACTTCACCGATCTATATTGCAGTTCATAGATTGTACATTTCATATCCATTAGGATTTTATACTTTTGATTCAGTAATTGAACTTTTAGAAGTGTAACTGCGCAGTAACCTCTCCCAATTAGTAAACAAGATAGTACTTACTTGAGAAGCCTTATGGAAATAAGGATAGTACTTTATTGCCTTTTTTAAACCGTTAAATGTAAAGTGATACATCATGAAGAAGCAATTTTTTTTGCTAATGGGATTACTCTGTCTTTTCGGTAACCTAACCGCCCAAGTACCCCGCTATAAATATAAAGGTATTGCAATCGGTCTGGTGCCTGGTTTTGGTACGAATGGAATAGATGGGGGAAAATACCGCAATGGCTTTGCCTTAAATGTCATCTCAGGGTATTCTGGTGGAACGGAGTTTTTGGAGATTGCCGGAATCTCAAATTTCAGTAAAGGAGAAGTTAGTGGGATTCAGTTGGCTGGTTTTGTGAATATCGTGGGAGGAAATGCATTAGAGTTTCCCAAGAAGCCTAGAAAGCAACCAAAGTTATTGGAAGCAAGACAAAAAGCGCAATTGCATGGTTTTCAGTTTGCGGGTTTTATGAATGCGGTAACGGGCGATGCCTATGCGTGGCAACTTGCTGGCGGGTTCAATATCAATGCGCGGCATACTACAGGAATCCAAATGGCTGGTGTATCCAACCTTTCGTATAAATCTACTACGGGTTTTCAGTTTGCGGGTCTAAGTAATTTCTCAGGAAAAAATATGAAAGGCATGCAGTTGGCATTGGGAGTGAATCATGGAAACTTGGCCGTTACTGGCGTACAACTGGCGGGAGTTGGAAATTTAGCTGTAGAAACCATGACGGGTTTGCAAATTGCTGGATTAGCGAACATTGCCCAAGAAGAGCTGTTAGGAGCGCAATTAGCGGTCTTCAATTATGCAAGAGTCATGAAAGGGCCACATTCTTGGCCTGGAGGTGGTAAGCCCGGTTTACAAATTGGTTTGGTCAATTTTGCGCATAAAATGGATGGCATACAGGTAGGGCTCATTAATATTGCTGGGCAATCTCATGGGGCACATTTTGGACTCATCAACATTTTCTCAAATGCGGGTCGAGTGAATCAGCGAAGTGGACCAGCCTATGGATTGCTCAACTTTGGAGACTACATGCATTTTAGGGCTTCTACCAATGAGTTGTTTGGATTGAATCTATCAGTGGCTACTGGAAATAGTCAAGATGCGCTAGTGAAAGGAGGCTATTTACACCATCTAACACAGAACAGCCTCATATATAGTCGGAACTTTGGCGCTGGTGTAGAAGGAAAAGACAAACCTCGATGGGCTTTTGGTTATGGAATAGAAAAGTACATTTATGCGCCTAAAATTGGCATTCCCGCTCAATTTAAGTTCTTAAACTACGGTGTACAATTTATGCATGTGAATTGGGATAAGCAGCTGGAAAAAGACTTGAGTTTACTTACGCGTTTAAGAATAACTGTAGGCGGGAAGCCCGTGCGCGTTCCTGTATTATCTAGTTTATATTGGTATATTGGTTTAACGTTAAATGGATTTGTTTATGATCCTTCTAAAAACTTTCAACCCAACTTTGGTAAGTTAGCCGAATTTGGGGTAGGGGATTACCAAAGTAAAGTCTGGATTGGTTACGTGGTGGGTACGCACTTTTATAAACAAACCTGTCTTGCTTTAAAGGCAAGCAGGACAGGCTAAATTGATTATATACTGTTCTGAGCGTTAAGAAAATACCTCATTATGCTGCTCTTGAACCCGAATGAACGTAGTGCGCTTCGTTAACTCTTTGAGTCGGCTAGCGCCTACATAAGTACACGTAGATCGTAAACCTCCAAGAATATCTTGCACAGTGGCATTTACAGGGCCGCGGTAAGGGATTTTCACCGTTTTGCCTTCTGAGGCGCGGTATTCCGCTACGCCTCCAGCATGTTTGTCCATAGCCGTTTTGGAGCTCATGCCATAAAATACCTTAAACGCCTCTCCATTGCGCTCGATCAGTTCGCCACCACTTTCTTCATGACCGGCAAACATGCCTCCAAGCATCACAAAATCAGCTCCACCACCAAAGGCTTTCGCCACATCTCCAGGTATTTTACATCCTCCATCGGAGATAATTTGTCCTTTCAAACCATGAGCCGCATCCGCGCATTCAATAATGGCGGAAAGTTGTGGATAGCCAACACCTGTTTTCACACGAGTAGTACATACGGAGCCTGGACCAATGCCCACTTTAACAATATCTGCTCCTGAAAGCAGTAATTCTTCCACCATTTCGCCTGTAACTACATTACCCGCAATAATGACTTTATCAGGATAAGCCTCTCGTATGCGCTTAACGAAATCAGCAAAATACTCCGAATAGCCGTTGGCAACATCAATACAAATAAACTGAAGCTCAGGATGATTTGTCATGAGCTGATTGAGCTTTTCAGCATCTGACTCACCTGTACCCGTACTTGCAGCAATGTATTTTATGAATTTAGGGTTGAAGGATTGCAAAAAAGTAGCCCATTGCGCAAGCGTATAATGTTTATGAATGCAGGTAAACAATTGATGTTGGGCTAGTACCCGAGCCATTTCAAATGTGCCTACTGTATCCATATTGGCTGCCATAATCGGAATGCCATCCCAAGTGATGGGCGCGTGCATAAAATGGAAGTTTCGCACGAGATTTACTTGTGACCTCGATTTTAAAGTAGATCGCTTTGGACGAATCATCACATCTTTAAATCCAAGCTTAATATCAGTTTCAATACGCATAGTTCAAATCTATAAGTTAAATCACCTCAATCCCAAAGCTAATCACTTAGGTAGAATATCCAAATGGAATTAAATGATCGAATTGTGAAGGTTTTTTGGACAATAGGTGGACAAGAAAAAAAAACAATGTGTTACCATTGACTTGAGTACATTATTTGTCTACTTTCAAATGCTAGCAATGTAATGGTATAAACGATAAACACTTGCTTGCTAGTTAAATCTTTTGAAAACTTTCAACCCAAATGCAAAAGCTATGGCACAAACAGCCGAAATTCAACTCGAATTGAAGGAAAGACTCAAATTATTAAATCAGGTATTGAAAGATACCCATCAGCTGGTTCAGGAAGAACGTGAACACGGACCAGGAATGGCAATTAAACTAGAACAGGAATTAGAAAATGCTCGCCTTCATTTAGATAAGGTGAGTAAGAAGTTGAGTAAAGCAAAAGCTCAAATCAAGAAAAGAAAGCGCGAAATCACGGAGTGGAAACAATGGTACAATGGTTTGGAACAATTGGATAAAACAGAAGAATTAAAACAGTTGGAAAGTGAAATTAAATGGCGGGCAGAAGAAATTACCCAAAATGAAGCCCAGATTGCCGAATTAAATGCAGAACATATTGAGGCAGAAGGTCAACATGAGCAGCTTCAAATTCGATTGCAAGCCCTGAAAGAAGTCGATCAATCGGCTCCAATTGAGGAAGATCCACGATTGCAAGATATTCAGGCAGAAATCAAGCAACTGACTCAACAGTTAGGCTAATCTCTTTTTACTTACCCTCATAACATTGTACAATCCAACCCGTAAAAAAATATCATGGAAATCAAAGATATAGTGAGTCAGTTGCAAGCTCAATTGACTGATGATAAATTAAATTTGCAAGCCATTGCCCAAGTTGTTCCCTCATTTCAAAATATACTTTCCGGTATTCCTGAATCAAATGAGTTAACGCTTGGCGGAGTCAGTATAAACAGCACAACCAAAACCATTACCGTAAAAGGTTCATCTCCTTGGTCTGCCGTTCCTTTAGATTTTGAAGTAAAACTCAAAAAGGAAGAAGATCAGCTTTCTTCTTACGTCACCGTAGACATGTCAGAGGGAAGTGCGTTATCCATTCCAAACCTTGATTTCTTTCAGCTTGATAAGGCCTCTTTTTCTTTCGAAGCAACGCCATCTATTAAAGAATATATAGGTTCATTTAGTAGTAATCTGCAGTTAGGCGATGTTTCGATTCCCATTGCAGCAAAGTTGCCAAATGGTGAAGGTTTTCACTTAACTTCAAATCCTGAAAACTTGATTTTCAATGGGATAGCAGACTTGAGTAAAATTGTTGGTGGAAAGGAGGTATTGGCGCTACCTGAGGAAATTAACAGCATCGGCAATGTGCAGTTAAATGGGCTAGAATTAAATGCATTAGCATCAACAAAAGGAATTCAAAATATTCAATCGATCTCTTTAGATATTGGAACTGCCGAGGCTTGGGAATTAATTCCCCAACTGTTTGAGTTGAGTTCCATTGAAATCGTTTCTGAGGTAAGTAATCCGTTGGATAAAGCGACTAGAAATGTAACGGGCACCATTTCTGGCAAAGTGAAACTTTCTAATGTGGAGTTAGAGTTAAAGGCTTCAAAAGCAAACCCTAAAGATAGCTGGGTGTTTACAGGGGCCATCCCATCTATTGATTTAGCCGAATTTGCTTCTGTATTATTGAAGGAGTTTGCAGTACCTAGCCAGTTGCCGTCCGTTCAGTTTGTAGATACACAAGTGGAAATTAATCCTTCAGCGAAGAGTTACTCCTTCCAAACGCAAAGTGCTACAGATAGCAACTGGACGATTCCTTTAGGAGTTACAGATTTGGTTATCAATGAGCTATCACTGAATGCCTCAAAAGCGAATGGCATTACAACTGGAGAATTTAAAGGGAAAAGCCAACTATTTAATGCTCAGGCTGAAATCACTGCCAAGTTAGAAGAAGAGTTGCAATTAGCTGTCACGTTGAAAAATGTAAACCTTACGGCTATTGTTGATGCTTTAATCGTTGGTTTTGATTTCCCAAGTGAAGTGCCCAATGTCATTTTTGATGCTGTAACACTTCAAGTAAATGTAAAAACAAAAGAGCTGTCTTTAACCGCCTCATCAACAGATGATTGGACGATCCCATTAGGAGTAACGGGTTTAACGGTTGAAGATGTTCAACTGAGTATTGATCGGAAGTTAGACGATAAAGGAAAAATGAGCACAAGTGGTTCATTTAAAGGAGAAGCCGCTTTAGGAACAGTCTCTTTCGATTTGGATTACACGTTCCCTGGAGCGTTTGTACTGGAAACAGAAATTCCATCAATCAATCTATCTCCTGCACTGCAAGATTTATGTGGCTCAGCGGCCTTAATTGGTTTGCCTGCACCAAGCAATATGCTCAACTTATCGTTATCTGATATTAAAATTCAGGTTGCGCCACAATCCAAAGAGTTTAGTCTTTCTGGTAATTCCACATTGGGTGCTTGTGAGTTGTTGATTAATAAGAATAAGGCAGGCAAGTGGGGCTTCTTAGTAGGTTTTGCTCCTCCTGCTAACTGGCACTTTTCTGCCATAGATTCAAGTTTAACGGTATTGGATGAGTTAAACTTTAGCGGAAGTGGTTTGGTGCTCAGCTCAGCGGCTCAGCAAAGTGTTTCCTTGGATACCATTCAAGTTCCTGCAGGAACGAGTATCGTAAAAGGTTTGACCTTCTTTGCAAATCTAGACATGTCAGGCTTAGGGGTAGATGACCTTATGAGCTTGGAGACCTTGAGTGTGAGTGCGGCAATAGGTTCAACTCCAAGCAATATCAAGTTACAAGCAGGAATAGGCGGAAGTTTCAAGATTTCTGATAGTGTAAGCATGGGAGATATGAATTTCTTCTTGCGCCCTGCACCAAGTAATTTTGAATTGGGGATTAGCGGTGCGGTGAATGCCTCTATTGGAAAGAGCGACTTAACCTTTATTGGTACGATGGGAATTAAGCCGATTGATCGAAGTGCTTCGTTTGCTGCAACGATGTTGGGCATTTGGGAAGAACCATTTGGCGTTAAGGGGTTATCGGTAGCAGATGTGGCAATGGAAGTGGGTATTGGCATCGTTCCTCCGCCAGCGGTAGCTGCTCCAATTATTGGTTTAGCAGGTACGATCGGAATTGGTGCTTTTGAAGGTTCTGCTGCCGTGAAGTTCGATACGGCCATGCCAAGTAAGAGCATGATTGCCGCTTCTTTTAATCAATTGTACTTGAAAGATATTGTTCAAACCTTCTGTGAACCAGCGATTTATAATCAAATTCCAAAAGAGTTGCAGAATACCGTGTTAAGTGTAGGTATGGAAGATGTAGGCGTTTATGTAGTGCCGCAGCCAACTACCATTGGGGAATTGTATTACGAAGCTGGGTTTAAGTTTGAGGGTAAACTCTCCATTGCCGATTTTGATGCTCAATTCTTCTTTATGCTGGATTACAGCAAAGGATTCTTGATTAAGGCGAGCATGGATCCAATCAATATCGAAGATGTATTTGTCATTGCTGGTTCCAATGGCTTACCAGGCCCTTCACTAGAGTTAGATTTACAGATAGGAGCCGTTCCTAAAGTGGAAATTGCGGCTTCGATGAGGTTGTTAGGAATTAGTGCAGAGACTTACATTGCCTTAAGTGATGCAGGTTTCTTGTTTATGGTAGAAGGGAAAATTTTTGATGTATTCGAAGCAAGTATCACCGCAAGTGGCTCTGGATTGAAGAGTGGTGGAGATTTCTACTTGAAAGTAGAGATGAGAAACGATTTGATGGAGTACCTCAGAGAAAAAGCAGTAGATGCCATCCAAGATGCTGCGGATTCTGCAACGAAGGCGATCTCAGACGCTCAGGATGATATTGATAAGGCTCAAGATGACGTTGATAAGCTGCAAAAGCAGATTGAGCGCACACGAAATACCATTAAGAAAGAACGTGAGCGTGATACTAAAAATGTACGAGATGCTGAAAATACAGTAGCAGCTGCGCAAAACAAGGTAGATTCCATCAAAAAGGAGATTACCGCTATGCGCAATACCATCAAAAAAGAGCGTGAGCGTGATACGAAGAATGTGCGAGATGCAGAGAATACCGTTGCTTCGGCACAAGCAACAGTCAATTCCATTAATAAAGATATTACCAACACGCGTAATACGATAAAGAAAGAGCGTGAGCGCGATACACAGCGACTGCGCGATGCACAAAAGAGTGTGAGTTCTGCGCAAAGTAAGGTCAATTCATTACAAGGTGAGATTAATAGTACGAAAAGTAGAATTAATCAACTAAATGATGACATTAAGAAGAAGAAAAAATGGTATAATAAATCGCCTTGGTACAAGAAATCTTACCGCTGGGCAGAATATAGTGCTTATGCAGCAGCAAAAGGTGCCGAAATTACTGGATTATACACGAAGATAGGAGGCTTGGAAACTGGGAAAGCTACTGCCAATGCTGCATTAGAGGCAGCAAAGCAAGTGGTTAGAGGAATTGAAAAAGCAGCTAAAACCTTCCCGATTGATGCCGATCCTCGTATTGTTGCTTTATTTACAGCTAAGGAAACTGCCAATGCAGGTTTAGAAGTAGCTAAACAAAGTTTGAAAGGGCTACAAGCAGCTATCAAAACTTTCCCAATTGATGCTGATCCTCGCATTGTTGCATTATTTACGGCTAAGGAAACCGCAAATGCGTCTTTAGAAGTAGCCAAGCAAACTTTAAAAGGACTACAAGCTTTAATTAAGGTATTCCCAATTGATGCTGATCCTCGCATTGTTGCCTTGTTTACGGCTAAGGAAACCGCCAATGCGAGCTTAGAGGCTGCGAAGTTATTCTTGGAAGGTGTGAAGAAAAGTGTGGGAGGTTTAGCAGATGTAGCCCAATTTATTGTAGAAGCAGGCTTAGGCGGTTTACTTGATGTCAGATATGCACGATTTGAAGGTCAACTGAATAGTGTAAAAGGTGGCGGCGTTGAATTGGAACTTGAAATCTTGTTAATGAAGAAACCACTCGATTTGGAGTTGGCATTCAATTTCAATAACCCGCTTGATGGTGCAAAAGCACTTGCGGAAAAATTGATTGATGAAATCAAATAATTTCATACGTAGAGACGCAAGGTTTTGCGTCTCTACGTTAATTGAAAAAAACTAGCTTGGCATGTAATGCTTAATACTTTCCTTTGTATTTCTCATACAATTCCATTGCTTTTGGCATTAAGGCATTCAACTGTTGAATTCGCGTATCATTGGAAGGGTGCGTAGATAAAAACTCAGGTGGTGCTTGACCGCCTGATGCGGCTTTCATTCTTTCCCAAAAAGCTGGTGCATGTTGAGGGTCATATCCTGCCATAGCAGAAAAATATAAGCCCATTTCATCTGCTTCAGACTCATGCGAACGGGAGAACTTCAACATCCCTAGTTGTGAGCCAACGCCAAAAGCTTGTAAAAATAAATTTTGCGTTAAGGCGGGCTTTTCAGTCATAGCTACTTGAAGACCGACACCGCCCAATTGTACAGCCATAGCCTGACTCATGCGTTCGCCCCCGTGATTGGCGACTGCGTGGGCAACTTCATGACCCATCACTACAGCAACGCCTTCTTCATCTTTACAAATAGGCAAAATGCCAGTATAAAATACGACTTTGCCACCTGGCATACACCAAGCATTCTGAGTAGGATCATCAATTAAGTTAAATTCCCATTGGAAACCTTCCAAACGATCTGAATGACCAATTTCTGCCATGTAGGCTTCTACGGCCGTTTGTATGCGATTACCCACACGTTTGATCATTTCCGTGTTTTTGGCATCAGCAGAAACTTTATTTTCATTCAAAAATTGGGAATACTGTTGAAAACTCATGGTGTGCATCTGCGATGCTGGAATTAAACTGAGTTGTTTTCTGCCCGTTACAGGGTTCGTGGTACAGCTAAAAACAAATAGCACCGTACAAACTATGGATATGATTCCTCGGTTTAGCATAAAATTCATGGATTTAGTGAAAACTAGTCCGTATTTATTTAAAAGCACTAGATTATTTCGTAACAAAATTAGATGAGTAATGGATTCAATAATACATAGAGTTCTTAATAAGACTCAACGCTTAGTGTTTATTTACAACAAAGTGGTTGAACGGATGACGCATAAGGACGTGCGAGTGAATCTCTTTCTATAATAAAATGATCTTTTTGTAGTTGCTCATAAAGTTGACCACTCTTAAATTCCACTGGGTCATATTTTACGGTTAATCGTTTAACCTCTTCTTCATAATATACATAATAAATGCCTTTAACGTCCATCGCAGATTTTTTTAAGTATTTTTCACAAGATTTACAATAATTGTCTAAGTAAAAATCTTTCTGTTCTAATTTTTTACAAGATGTAAAAAACAATAACCCTAATAAACAAATAATCAGTTGTTTCATCCCTATTTATTTAAAGCGGTTGCTATATTTGAATTCTCTCGACTATTCTGAATTGAATGGTGAAAGTAACTATTTCAACAAATCTAATGAGCAATCATGCAAATTTTTCATGATTGGCGATATACATCACTATGAAAATTATTTGTGTAGGAAGAAACTATGCGGCACACATTGCTGAATTAAATAATGAGCGACCTGCTGAACCTGTCATATTTACTAAGCCAGATACGGCGTTATTGAGAAATAATGCCCCGTTTTATTATCCTGATTACACCTCAGAAATTCATCATGAGCTGGAGATTGTGTTGAAAATCTGCAAAGAAGGAAAAGCCATTGCTGAGAAGTTTGCCGATAAATATTACGATGAGATTGGTTTAGGCATTGATTTTACGGCTAGAGATTTACAAAGTAAGGCAAAAGCAAAAGGCTTACCTTGGGCATTAGCGAAAGGATTTAACGGTTCTGCACCAATTTCTCATTTTGTGCCTAAGGAAAAATACGGAGACATTACCAAACTGAGTTTTAGCTTGAAAAAAAATGAGGAAGTAGTGCAGGAAGGAAATACAGAACTGATGTTGTTTCCCTTCAATTACCTCATTTCCTACATCTCTAAATTCATCACCTTACGCAAAGGAGATCTTATTTTTACGGGAACGCCCAGTGGAGTAGGGTCGGTACAAATTGGAGACCGACTACAGGGATTTATTGAGGATGAAGAATTCTTAAACTTTGAAGTGAAATAAGTCGAATGGCTCAAAAAGTCCAATATCAGTATAAAGAAACCCACTTAAAAAACTCATCTCCTGATTTTTTCAAAGAAGAGGACTTGAAGGTGGAAGAAATGGTCATCAATTTGGGTCCACAACATCCATCCACACACGGCGTATTGCGCTTGGAAGTGCTAACAGATGGTGAGATTGTGGTTGATCTCATGGCACATTTAGGATACCTGCATCGTTGCTTTGAAAAACACGCTGAATCCATGCCATTCAATCAAACGATTCCTTTCGTTGATCGGATGGATTATGTGGCTGCGATGAACTCCGAGCATATTTATGCTTTGGGAGTTGAAAAGATGTTGGGCATGACAGCACAAATCCCGAAACGCGTAGAATACATTCGGGTGCTCGTTTCAGAACTGAATCGTTTGGCTTCTCATTTTGTAGCGATTGGTACCTATGCAATTGATATTGGAGCATTCACCCCGTTTTTGTGGATGATGCGCGATCGGGAACACATCCTACGAATGTTGGAATGGGTTTCTGGTGCTCGGATGTTATACAATTACATTTGGATTGGAGGACTGTTTTACGATTTACCAATAGGCTTTGAAGAACGATGCTTACAATTATGCAATTACCTCAGACCTAAATTGTTAGAACTCCAAAAGTTGGTGATTGATAACAAAATATTTGTTGAGCGAACGGCAAATGTGGGTGTATTACCCTTAGACCTCGCCATCAATTATGGGGTATCAGGCCCTGTCTTGAGGGGCTCAGGGCTTCGCTTTGATTTGCGAAAAGTAGATGGCTACTCAGTATATCCTGAATTAGATTTTGATGTACCTGTAGGCGAAGGCTTAGTCGGCACAACAGGCGATTGCTGGGATCGTAATTACGTTCGCGTATTAGAATGTTACGAATCACTCAAAATCATTGAACAGTGCGTCCAAAAACTGACAACAGACTTTAAACGCGATCGTGCGTTTGATCCACAGGCGGTCGTGCCCAAAAAAATCAGACCAAAAGAACAAGAATGCTACTTTAGAGGCGAAAACCCGAAAGGAGAATTAGGCTTTTACTTCAAAACTACAGGGAAAAGCGACATCCCTTTTCGAATGAAAGCACGCTCTTGTTGTTTCGTTAATTTGTCGGTGCTTCGAGAATTGTCTCAAGGTGTCATGCTTTCGGACTTAGTCGCGATTATTGGGTCATTGGATTTTGTAATGGGCGAAGTTGATCGGTAATCCGTGACGAAATGATGAGCTTGGTGCTAGCATCAATAACTAAAATTAGTAATTCACAGGAGCTAACGTGGTCGGCTCATGCTTTTGCCAAGTAGGAATAATTAATTGGGTAATCACTTCATCTGTAGAGCCATTTCCAATAGAAAACTCGGCTTCTTTATCATACAGCAACTCCAAACGTTGGATGGTACTTTTTAAGCCATATCCGCCCGTTTTAGAAGCCTTAGCCTCTGGGTTATAAATGCCAGAATTACGAATTTCAATAAAAAGCTTGTCATCCGACACCGCGGTTTTGATCCGAATATATCCACCATTTTTGCGCTTAGAAATCCCATGTTTGATTCCATTTTCTACAATGGTTTGTAGCATCATCGGTGGGAGTTTGTAGGATAAGGATTGTGGCGAAATATCATACTCCACTTGCAAGCGCTCTTCAAATCGAGTGCCTTCAAGGGCAAGGTAATTTTGTACGATGCTCAGTTCTTCTTCAAATGGAATGACTTTTTTCTTATCCATCATGAGCGAACTTCTCAAAATGCTTGAGAGTTGATAAATGCTATCTTTCGCTTTTTCAGGGTCTTCATCTACCAAAGCTTTTACGCTATTTAATGCATTGAATATGAAGTGCGGGTTGAGCTGCGATTTGAGTTTATTGAGTTCAAACTCATTGATCATCGCTTCTAGTTTTAAGTTGCGATTGTAGTTATTAACGTAATGGTATAAGAAGTAGCCGACTAACCAAAATAGATAAAACAATGCCCCTTCAATAAATGCACTGACGTATTCGCTGGTATCAAAGTTCGTCTGTGTGAATATCCATGAGAATAGGTATTGGAAGGGTAGGGCAATAAAAGACAATACAAATGCGGCAATGGCTATGCGTGGGAGCAATTGGGCAAAATAAAGCTTCAGCCATAATCTTCTGTGAATAAAAAATCGAAATAAATGCGAGATTAGAAATAAGCAAAAAGTAGTGAACAAGCTATCAATCAACAAATCGACCATTGTACTGATGGAGTACAGGAAGGAATTGGGGTCAACTCCTTTTTTGTCAAAATATTCTTGAACAAATATGTCAATAGCAGAGTTTTCGGGGCCAGTATTATTTAGGCATAATAATAATAGGATTGTACCCCATCCTGCAGCTTGACAGAGCCAATACAGGTTTTTTTTACTTAGTATCCACCCGCGTGTGGAAGATTGGATA
>JBMYQA010000164.1:0-12977 GCA_049600855.1 Flammeovirgaceae bacterium
GAACTTTTTCTTTCGGCTAAACAAAAAACGCAAACAGTCTATAAGTTGTGGATGACTTTATAGAAAATGCGCGTTAGTGTTAAAAATTAGTTACCTTTCGGTTGAACCCAATCAAACCCATGCCTGTTGTATATTTTTGCAGAGGATAAGTGAATGAAAAATACTTTTTGCCTCTTACATCGTTAACAATCAATACATTAACCAATGAGTTCGACAATGACTGATTTAGCCAACCCGGCTGCCACAACCGATGCCTCCCAAACTTTTACGCAACAAATTCAACTACCACTAACGGAAACGAATCAATTTAGTGAGCTATTTTTAGACTACCTAAAGCAAAAAGAAGTCTTGAAGCCGTTTTATGGCGAATTTCCGAAGCTAGCAAACTTTAAAAAGCAAATTGAAGCTAAGGGAGCGTTTCCTACTCGTCATCGCGAGGTCTTGGTTGAGGCACTGAAAGATCAATATAAAGTCATTGCAAACGCTCCAATTGATCAAATCAATCAACTAGCAAGTGATAAAACCTTTACGGTTACCACAGGGCATCAGCTCAATATATTTTCTGGGCCATTGTATTTTATCTACAAGATTGTGAGCACCATCAATTTGGCAAAACAGCTGAAAGAAGCTTATCCCGATTACCATTTTGTGCCTATTTATTGGATGGCTACCGAAGATCATGATTTCGAAGAGATTGCGCACTTTCGATTGTTTAATCAGCGTTATGAATGGGAAAAGGAGGCAAAAGGGGCAGTAGGCGCGTTATCTACGGAGGGTCTTGAGGCAATTTTGGATCAGATTGACGAAATGCCTGCGTTTTTTAAACAGGCTTATGGTTCAAAACAGACCTTGTCGCAAGCTACCTTAACCTATGTGCATCATTTATTTGGAGCGCAAGGATTACTGATTATTGATGCAGATCGTCCTGACTTGAAAGTGCTGTTTTCTGAAGTAATTCAAGGGGATTTACTCACTCAAAAAGTGGCAAACCCAGCGATAGCAACTACGCAACAGTTAGAAGAGCTTGGGTATAAGTCCCAAATTCATATTCGTGCGATTAATTTTTTCTACCTCAAAGAAAACTTGAGAGAACGAATCGAAAAAGAAGGAGAAGAATTCAAGGTAGTGAATACGGATTTGACTTTTTCTGAGGATGAACTCAAACAGGAAATCGCTCAATTTCCCGAACGCTTTAGTCCCAATGTGGTCTTGCGGCCCGTATATCAGGAAATGATACTGCCGAATTTGGCGTACTTAGGCGGACCATCAGAAGTGGCCTATTGGTTGCAATTGAAAGGTGTATTTGATGCGTTTTCCATCCCTTTTCCCATTGTGATGCCGCGTAATTTCGCGTTGATTGTTAACCAAGGAGTTGCCAAAAGAATGAATAAATTAGAGGTACAACCTACTGATTTATTTAAAGATCAAAAAACCTTGAAAGATGAATTAGTAGCTAGGAATGCCACAAATGAAATTAGCATCCAAGCCGAGCTGGAACAATTGCAAGATTTATTTGATCAATTAGCTGCTAAGGCCATTGAAGTCGATAAATCGTTAGAAGGTTTTGTGAAAGCGGAAGGTCAGAAATCGGTTAAATCTTTACAGAATATTGAAAAGCGCCTGAAAAAATCAGAGGAACGCAGGCAAGAAACCTCCATCAATCAGTTGGCTAAGTTGAAAGAGCTGCTTTTCCCAAATAATTCAGCTCAAGAGCGCGTAGACAACTTTATGAATTTTTACTTGAACGATGAGCAATTCATTGAAAAGTTATTGAACCAGTTAAATCCCTTAGACTTTCGCATGAATATTTTTATGAATTTGAAGTAAGTACTCAGTAATAAATGAAGGGGCTGGTATTGTGAAATGCTAGCCCTTTTTCATGGAATAAAGATTGAATATTGAATACCTGTCTAATCATTCCCTGCTTTAACGAAGCTGAACGAATTCAGCTCGATGCTTTTGCCTTTTTCCTAAAAAGCAATCAGGAAATGCAGTTGTGTTTTGTGGATGATGGTAGCACCGATGCTACAGTAACTCGATTACAACGTTTGGTGGAACGGTACCCTAATCGTATCCTCATCGTAAAACTAGATGAGAATGTAGGCAAAGGAGAAGCCATCAGAAGAGGCGCAATTCAGCTACTTGAATGGACGCAAGCGCCGTTTATCGGCTATTTTGATGCAGATTTATCAACCCCATTGGAAGAAGCGATTCCGATGCTTTTTTACCTGAAAGAAAATCAGGAGTTAAAACTTGTTTTAGGTTCCAGAATTAAGCGAATGGGGGCAAAGGTGGAACGAAATGAGGGCAGGCACTACATCGGACGTGTTTTTGCCACCTTTGCCAGTATGCTATTAAACTTACCCGTTTACGATACCCAATGTGGGGCCAAGTTATTTAGAAGAAGCTTAGTCAATGAGCTATTTCAGGAAAAATTCCTTTCAAGGTGGTTATTTGATATCGAAATCATTGCACGCATGATTCGTGTATATGGCCGTGAAAATATGGCTAGCTATTTACTCGAACATCCACTACAAACTTGGATAGAGAAAGGGAACTCAAAGATTCGGTGGATGGATGTGATGAAGGTGCCGTTTAAGTTATGGCAAGTATATTATCACTATTTTAGAAGAAATAAGTAGTCAAAACACACGGTGATTTGTTGTTGACTACTTCAAACGGATGGATAGGTTTATGGAAGGGATTAATATCCTTCCTAAAATGTGCTATGATTTTAGGAAACCTAGCAAACTAGCAATGGTTTTGCCTTTATTAATTGTTGATATTCGTGCAAAATACTATTTTTCGAGAGCTTACTTTTTGCCCAAGCTTGTAAACAACGATACTCAAAACTATGGGCATAAATGGGGTCTGTATATTCAATAATAAGTTGTTCGATATCTTGGAATACTTTTTTGGGCAGTTCAATTGATGATGCTTGAAAAGCTTTTTTTAGCAGTTTGATGAGTATCAACTCAAATTGAGGAGAATAAGGACGTTTTTTGAGAAAACGATATACAGAGCGATATAAATAATCTAAATAAATGAGATCGCCCATTTCATAGTGGAGAATTAAACTCAATACACGTATAAAGTCTTGTAAATAGCAGCTAATAGATTGGTACCTACTTTCTAAGAGCAAATTGCCCCAATATAGGGCCTCTTTGGGACGATCTGTGAGAAAATAAGCAATACAAATGTGATACTTAACCCTGAAGTCATCTAATGAGTTCATAATAGATTGGTACTCATTAAATAGATTTTTTACCGTTGAGTTTAAAGCTTGTTTCGAATCTTCATTAAAAATTTGATATAATAAGGTGATGACCTTTTCGTAAGCTTCACGTTGAATACTTTCATGGGTGAACTTGGTAGGAAGCTGCTGGATAATGGAAACTGAATCTATACCATTGTTATTATTTTGTAGGATGATACTAGTTATGGAAAGGTTTAATATACTGCTCATATAGTGCGTTTTCGCGTTTAAGATTTTTTCAGGTTCAGTATTCCACAATTTTATGAGTTTCTGATAGGAGAGATAGGCATTGTAATGATCTTGAAGCAATTGATGGTAAACGACATATATTTCATGCAAGATAATTTTACTACTGAATGGAAGTTGGCTTCGATCAATTTGTAAGATTGGATTAGTCATGATCACCTTGAGATGAATGCGATCTTTTTCATTTTGTATTTTACCTTTCTCTCTGAAAAGAAATGTAAGTTGGTTTAACACTTCTTTTAATTCTTGCTCTTGTTTTAGGTAATCATTGACTTGCGTATTCTCTTCCAAAAGGGTAGCAAATTTTCCAGAATCAAAACTATCAGCAACTTGGGTGAACACAAGTCGAGTCCATCGGATGATTTCAGGGATATGGGTAAACCGTTCATGCTCTAAAGCAAGTTTTCTGACCTTTTTTAGGATTTTAAAGCTCTGGATATGAAGCGATTTGTGATAGAGAATTTCTACTTCGTCTAATAATACTCGGATTTTGAAATCTATACTTTGGTCACTATATAAAATGCGTAAGCTTTTCAGAATCAAGTCATAGAGCACGTATTTTAAATTAGCCAGTTTTCGTTTATTTAAGGACATACTTTTATTCAAATGTACATGCAGTTGTTGTTCATCATAAACACGTTGTTGGCTAATCACATCAAACAGTTTAATATAGATATTGCTATCTTTTTTTCGGTAACTTCGGGTGAGGTAGAGCTTTACATTTCGTTTTTCAGATTTATTTAAGGACTTGATAAGCATAAACAATCTTTCTTGGACTAAGCCAGATGTTTGGTCTAATTTCATAATGATTAGTAGTATAAGGTACTTTAAATTTAATTTGCTAATTAGATGTGAAGATATTCCCAGCTATTAACAAAGAGCAAACCGTATTTTCCATGAAATCATAAATTCAACTGAGCATACTTATGAGGTAAAGCATGAAAATTATAGAGCGCTGTTAGCTACATTTTATGATTCATTGGAAATAGATAGAACGCCTTATCGTATGGTGTGATAAGGTAGGTACTTGCTCTTGAAGCATACAGAAATACGTTTACAGCGCGAAGGTGAAAAGAAATCATACCTAGTACTATCCATGAATACTTGTAGGTTTTTACTTTCCGTAGAATGCTAGAGAGAAATACCAATAAACGCTTAGTTAGCGCTCCCTTTCCAAACAATTTCTAAAGAGTTGAATTGATGATAATGGCCTTTTTTTGGTTTCCATCCTGCTGATATCCCTCCCAAATTTGCTAGCGAAGATTAAATGAATCTAGTCACAGCATGTAGAATGAGCACTCTTCATCACATGTACAAAATCGTGTTATAAGAGTGTAATATGAACTGTACGTTAGATGTCTTTTTTTGAAGCTTTTACAGGCGGAATCCGAAAAGCCTATTGCAACTAGAGTAGGAATGATCACTTCAATCTAAAATAAGATGGCAACTCGTTACAATATTGATTTTATAAATGATACGAGTGAAACGTGGATCTTTTGCGTCTATGTCAAGTATCCTAAATCTCCGGGCATTAAGAGTGTAGCCTGGAAACAAACGACTATTCCGACAAAGGGCGAATCTGGAGTAGCATGGACTTACCAGATACAAGCATGTATTGTGGATTACAAACAAAGAGGAGATAAAGGGGTATACAAAGCTTCACAAATTTTAGATGCCGCCTTAGGGCAACGCTGGAAGTGTGTATTTAAAGAGCACGTGCAGCAGCTTGTTTTAGACGGAAATGCACAGGATGGAGACCAGTTACGCATTGCCAATCAATCGAACCACCGAGCCAGCTTGGGCATTGGCATTGATGGCACAGTAGCAGCAATTAAAGAGAATGTATTCAACGATAACAGTGCACAGTTCGAAGCAGATCCCAAGGTATTTGTAGCGGTATATAAAGATTTGACTCGAGGTGAAATTATCAGCAGTAATCAGATTCATTCACCAATTGAGGTATTGTTTGAAGGAGGCTTAACGAGTAAAACATTTAGAGCATCAGAGAATGGCGCAACCTTCGTGTTTCGGGAGGTATCATAAACAGCTGTTTTTTATTCATAAACTTTTCAAGGCGGTATCCGAAAAGCCTGTAAACAGAGTAGGAATCAATCTTCAAAAATAATCAACATGACTCGGTACACGATTGAGTTTGAAAACAAGACCGATGAAACGTGGACTTTTTGTGTTTATCAGGATTATCCGAATTCTCCTGGAATTCAGAGTGTAGCCTGGAAACAAACCACCATTCCTACACAAGGAGTATCTGGCGTAGAGTGGGCAACCCAATACCAAGCTTGTGTAGTTGATTACAAGCAAATTGGCGGTAGAGGCGTTTTTAAAGCTTCCCAAACCCTAAATGCTCGATTAGGGCAGTATTGGAAATGTACATTTAAAGATAAGGTGCAACAATTACTATTAGACGGTCGCGCCGATGATGGCGATCAACTCGTAATTGCCAATCAATCTAACCTGAAGGCAAACTTAGGCATTGGTATGGATGGTGACGTTGCCGCAGTAAAAGCAGATGTGCTTAACAATAACAGCGCACAATTTGAAGCGACCCCCAAATACTACGTAGCGGTGTACAAAGACTTAACACACGGCGAAATTATCACAAGTAATCAACTTCATGAACCGGTAGAAGTATCGTTTGAAGGCGGGTTGACCTCTAAGCGATTTCGTGCAGCGGGTAAGGGGGACACCTTTGTGTTAGAGGAAATCTCTTAACGATTTATATCCAAATTATTTTCAAAGGCGGAATCCGAAAAGCCTGTAAAATAGAGTAGGAATAACCTTCACTTAATTAAATTAAAATGTCAAGGTATACAATTGAATTCACAAACAAAACGACTTCTACTTGGACTTTTTGTGTCTATCAGAAATATCCAAACTCTCCTGGTATTAAGAGTGTAGCTTGGAAACAAACCACCATTCCTACACAAGGACAATCAGGTGTGGAGTGGAATACACAATACCAAGCTTGTATCGTAGACTACAAGCAAGTGGGTGGCAAAGGGGTATACAAAGCTAGTCAGACCTTAAATGCAAATTTAGGGCAGCGCTGGAAGTGTGTGTTTCAGGATAAGGTACAACAATTGTTGAAAGACGGTAAGGCGGATGATGGTGGGCAGTTGGTCATTGCCAACCAGTCGAACCGCAAGGCAAACTTAGGCATCGGTATGGATGGTGATGTAGCAGCGATCAAAGAAGATGTATACAGTGCCAATAGCGCACAATTTGATGCTACCCCAAAATATTATGTAGCGGTATATAAAGACTTAGAGCACGGCGAAATCATCACAAGTAACCAAATTCACGAGCCCATTGAAGTGGCATTTGAAGGTGGTTTGATGGCAAAAAAATACGAAGCGGTAGAGGAAGGAGCCACCTTCGTATTCAGAGAAGTGGACTAAGCAAGTAGTACTTTTCTCGGCAAGTGGCTGTCCCTAGCAGTCACTTGCATTTTTAGTGAAAGGCGGAATCTGAAAAGCCTGAGATAGAGTAGGAAGATTAATACTCAGATTATGAAAATTCAAGAATTAGATCAATTTAATTGGGGGGTTTGTGGATTTATTGCAGCGATTCAAGGAGCTGTATCAAATGGAAAGAGACCAGATATAGCAAATCGTATATCAGATATATGTGCTTACCAAAAAAGTAATAATCCAACAGAAGGGGAAAAGGATGATCGTAAATCAAAGACTCATAAAATCATATTTCCAATAATAGAAAAGTTTTATAATGATCATAATACTTTGCATAAAGAGTTGAGAGATTTTACAAAAGCATTTGGTGAGGAGCATAATCGTGCTTTGGATGACATAATTGCTGATATGAAAAAAGATCGTCTTATGAGTCAAGGTTTAGGGCTAGCTATGACCGCAACGGCTATGACTAAATTAGTTGAAGATTTAGGTTTTAAAGAAAGTACTTTTATTGGCACTACGAGTCAAAATAACACCTTAGAGTTTCCATACGCAAATACGATTTATGGATTAGGGAATTCAAAAAGATTAGATTACCCTAAAAATTATCGTTTTGGTTTGCTTCATTGGATTTATGTAGATGAATCAAGAAAGATCTTTTCATGGGGAAAAATACAAACATTGAAAAATTTAGAAGATCAAGGTTACAATAAAGTCACGCATTATTTGAATAATCTCCGTTAATGTAGTAGTTGCATTTAATAAACGAGAAAAGGTACTACTCATTTAAGATGGTATCTTTTGTTAATTGTAACATCCAAATAAAGTAAATCTGAAGATTTACAAAATTCAGTATTCGTAGAGGATACTACGTTAACTCTACGCATAGCATACACAGGCGGAATTCGAAAAGCCTACAACAGAGTAAGAATACACACCTTTTAAAGCTACCAAATCATGCCAGATCAAAACGATAAAGACGATATCATTGGAGCAGTGAATAATGCTATGATGGCCTTTCCACATCCGCTGCAAAACTATGCATTGGCTTATCATCCGCCATCCAAGCAAAAACCATGGATGTATACGAGAACCGTGTATTGTATGGTGCAAGTGCCTAGTAAAAAGAATTTGACCGTAAGTGTGCGTGGGCATTTACACTATACTTATGGCGAAAATGATAACTGGACTTGTAGTCCTGGTCGTATGTGGATCAGTGGAGTAGAAGACTATGATTTTCCCACACCACAATTTATTGTTCAAAAGTATAATGGAGTACTTTCATTAGAAGAGAGACAAGCAGCGGTAAATTATTACAATGATCGCCACGACAATAACATTCCCATACCACAAGTTTAAAATCACATTGCTTTATCGGGTTTCTCACAGACTAAGGAACATGTAAATAATAAGCTATAACAGTTTGAGTAGTTTGTTTTTGAACTATACGGCGTGTTCCTAAAGCTAAGGCATCACCCGAAAAGCCTGTAATAGAGTAGGGATATACGTTTCTTGAGCTTGAGTAGAATGATAGTATGTAACACTCGACATTTTGCGAAGCATTGGCCATGAATGCTAGCGAATTGAAAACTTATTTTTTGAGCGTTAAAGTTTGATTTGATTGTAAAAACCACACAGTGCAAGAGGAGGGAGTTCTTTCTGATGGATGAGGCTAAATCACATCCCTTCATCGCATGCGGCTGTTTTTGGCAGTCGCTTGCATTTTTACTGCTAAACAGCAAACTGAACTTCATGCACATAAATTTAGTTATGTAAGTAACGAAATGGTCAATGAAATGAAGAAGCTAAAAAAAGAACAACTAGAGAAAATTTCTGCTAAACCGAAAGCATCAGTTGATGCTAAGAAAAAAGAACAGCAAGCACCTCAAGAAGAAGAATTAGCTTCTTGGGAAGATTTTGAAGAAATCACCAAAGGCAATTTTAATAAGCTGTTGGGGTGTGGATAAGGTTTATTGTTGTAATCCTTTTACTTCATTCTTTAGCCCCGTAATCAGGTTGTTCTGATCGCGAAGTCTCCTTACTAAAATCTTTAGGATTCCCCTCACGACTTCAATGCGATCGGCCATAATTTCGTAGAAGGCATCTTGATGGAGTTGGAGTAAGAAGGTATCGGTGAGTGCGGTAATACTTGCTGACCGAGGTTCTGGATCGAGCAAGGAGAGTTCACCAAAGAAATCGCGCTCACCTAGTGTGGCAAATACACTATCGCCATCGTGTACTTTTACCTGACCATCAAAGATGATGTACATGCAATCGCCTTCATCTCCTTTATGAAATACAGTTTCCCCTGCTTTTAATTCTACTTCCTGTAAAATGCCTGCAATTTCAGCCAATATTTCCTCTGAGGTATCTATAAAAATACTTACGGTTTTAAGTAATAATACCTTTTCAATTTGGAATAGTTTATGGGTTTTCTCTTCAGATTCCATACGCTTTTGAATCGATTGTAAGAAACTTCTTTGAGGCTCAGGTGCATATTTCGCAATTTGGTCGAGCTTCTTAGGATTAATTAAATGCAACACAATGGCTGCTGTCTCTTGAACGAGTAATTGGGGGTCTTGCACATAGTTGACCAATACACCGTCTATTCCCCATTCGGGGTAATCTTTGGTGGTATATATGGCCACTGCTTTGGTCCAGTCGTTAATGTGTTTACACTTGGGACTGATTAAATACTTCACAAACGCTTCTGCTGATTTTTCTTCTTGTGGAAAGTAAGCCAATAGGCGATCCAATTTTTGAGAAATGGGTAAATCTTCCAGTAAAGGAAAAATTTGTCTCTTTAAGAGGTTGGGTAATACCACATCGAGCATTTCAATGGCGTTGGCCTTTTTTTCCTTCTCATTTAAAAATAGATTCTCCTTAATTTTATGAATGGTGCCTGCATTATACAAGAAGGAAAGCAAGAGTAACAAGCGATTAATGGTTTGTTGTACTTCATACTCTAAGGCACTGACGAGCAGTACACCAACCTGTGCTTTTTTAAGCGTATTAGAGATGAAGAGTTCCATCGTGGCTTCTTCCAACTCTCGCTTAATAAAGTCCATAATATGATTTTGCTCGCGCTGAATGGCTTTATAATTAGTGCTGTCTAGCGATTCCAGCACTTGGTTTCGTACTGCAGGTTGTTCAATTTGAATGTGGTGTTTTAAGATATCAATGGCACCACTGCCTCCAATTCTTCCACTAACATAAGCTGCCCTTCGAAGGCGTTTGAGATCAGCTTGGCCTTTTTGAAGTTCTTCCTGAAGATAAGGTAACACCGCTTCGCCTATTCGAATTAAAGAACGCCCTGCACTTTCAAAGATTCGTGGTTGAGAGAGTTGCTCAATCATGAATTTGGCGAGTCGAGCATTTTTGATTTTTCCAGCCGCATCAAGTGCCGCCTTTACCACTTCTTCAGAAGAATCTTGAAGTAATTTGATTAACGGTTGGTAAAAGTTTCGAATGCCAACTTCCCCAACAATAAAAGCGGCAAATTCCCGATCTTTCTCTAAAGGAGAATTGGCTAATTCAATCAAGCGTTCACCTGCGGCAATTACGCCACTAATGCCTCCACTTCGTATCAAACCAATCATAGCCCCCATTTTCACTAAATCATTTCCTTCATCTAGGTAAGGCACCACTTCCTCGAAAAAATCATCTTCGCAAATGGAGGTATAGCACCGAATAGCTAATGATCGGATTCGGGGATTTAACTCATGTTGCCCAATAAGTTCTTTAACAGCAGGAGCAAAGTGGGTTAAGCGGTGCTTTTCAATCACCCGAATGGTTTCTGCCTGTACATCAAGGTAGCGATGCGTAAGTAATTCAGGGATGACGGTGGTAAGGCTTTCGTGTTCAAATTTGACCAGTAGATTGAGCGCATACAGCACTTCACCAATGTGTGGACTTTTTAACTTTTTTACAAGAACTTCTACGGAGTTTGCATCGAGCAGCTCAAGGGCACTGCCTTCTAAATTTCTATTTTTCAGGGCGCGTTCTAAGGTGTTTTGATACAGTTTGTGGATGATGCGTAACACCAGCATGCTTGCTGCCAAAATCACTACTAAAAACATCACAAACAGCACAACTGGTGAAACGGCCTGTGACGTTTCGCCGATCCAACTTAGGGCAATTAGCGTGACTCCTGCAATGCCGTAAGAGATGTTTTCTACAATGCCAACGGCATTGTATCCCTCAAAACGGAGCTTTTTTGCTAAGGGTTGAAATAGACTAAAGAATGCTGGGTCGGTAACTGAGCTTTTGGTGATGCTACTGTATAACATCATGAATCCAATGAACCACAGGTGCAGCTCAGTAGAAAATAATTGGCCTAAGAAAAATAAAACAGTCAACACTAATAGGCCCAGCGGAAGGATATTTAGGCTAAAGTTTAAACCATATTTATTGAGAATTCGCCCCGAGAAGAATGTTTTGGCAATGAAAACAATGGCCTCACCTGCTGCGAAGAAAAGTCCAAAAAAGTAGGCTAATCGTGTTTGGTCAT
Source organism: Flammeovirgaceae bacterium (assembly GCA_049600855.1). Classification (GTDB taxonomy): domain Bacteria; phylum Bacteroidota; class Bacteroidia; order Cytophagales; family Flammeovirgaceae; genus JBMYQA01. The sequence goes on from JBMYQA010000164.1 coordinate 11,441, forward strand.
CAAATGCAGACTCTACTTTAATTAAGAAAGCATATTCAATAAAAACGGTAGTTCCTACCAAGCAAAATGTTAAAAGCGCCAGCATGAACACGTAATTTCCACCAAAAAAGGCTACAAATCGGTCTTTAAGGAGTTTATTTCCCCGAGATGCTTCTCTAATCCTACTCAAGCCCCTCCGCATGACTAACCCCAACTTATCTTGATGTCGTCTCGTAACTTGCCAAAAAAAGATGATGGATATGCCAAAAAACAGCGCTGAGCCAATTAACAAATCCTGAATGTCGATAATGCTAATGAGGATAGGAGCGAGGAGTACGCCAATAATCTTTGCGGGCACTTCGGTAGCACCGAGCAAACCAAATAAGCGTTTACTTTGGCGGATATCGAATAGCATGGCATTGGCCTTGCCAAATTCAGAGTTAGCAGTAAGCCCTGAAACACGTTCCCAAACAATCAATGCAAATAGCAGCCATTGGGCATTCTGATCTATTTGTAAAGCAAATCGGAAAATCAGCATGGAGACTGTTAAGCCAATCAGAATAGCAAGAATAATTTTGGAAACCGTCCAAATGTGCTCTAAACGTTGGTAGATGAACTCCAAAATGAGCATCAATACTGCTGTGGTGATGTATACAAAAGGGAGCGTTTCGATAGGTACATTACTGAGGTACAGTACGTTTGCCGTAGCAAATAGCAAAGCCAAACCCATGTTTTGAAAAAAGGAAAACAGGAGCATTTTCGTCACTGTCCAGCCCTCGCCCTTTCGAATGTTAAAGATAATATGGAGTTGTTCAACAAACTTCATTCTGTGAAAATACATAGGCTGTGTGGAAACACAGCATAATAATTGTGATTTTCAAGTGGTTTGATAAAAGTTGTTCAAAAATTGATTGTTAACTGATACGCTACTTGATTTTCAACTGGAAATTTAAGATTACTTACTCCTACTCCCAAAAGTCTGACAGGTTTATTTGGCAAATGAGGCGATTTCAGTAATTCTATGCTCGTTTCTCCAATCGTTGAAGCAGCATCTGTATGAAATGCTAACGATTTACTCCTAGTTTGGAGTGTGAAATCCGCATATTTTATTTTTAATGTAATGGTTTTTCCCATCACTTTAATTTTTTGCATTCGCCTTTGGAGTGATTGTACTAAACTCTCCAATTCATTCGCCAATTCTTGTTCAAGCGTGATATCTTCCCGAAACGTTTCTTCTACGCTAATTGACTTTCGTATTCGATCGGGTTTTACTTCTCGATCATCATTTCCACGGACAATTTTATAATAATGCCTGCCCGCTTTTCCAAAACTCCGCGCCAATTCAAACTCCGATTGTTTTTTCAAATCAGCTCCAGTATGTATGCCCATTGCCTTCATTTTTTTTGCGGTTACTTTTCCAATACCAAAAAACTTTTCAATGGGTAACCCTTCTAAAAAGGCTTCTGCTTGAGCGGGCGGAATGGTAAATAGTCCATTGGGCTTATCAATATCTGAAGCGACTTTAGCCAAAAACTTATTGTAAGAAATGCCTGCAGAG
>JBMYQA010000165.1:0-12941 GCA_049600855.1 Flammeovirgaceae bacterium
TTAAACTTTTTAATGATTCAAGAGACGGAAAAATTTAGTGATTTTCCCTATAACAAACCATTTGTGATAAACACGATTAAAATATACGAATATTTTGAGTCGCGGAGAAAGTGAGTGGAAAAGTTTATATGAAATTCATATCTATGACAAACCCGGTGTTTTACAGCACGCGCCTAGCCATAACGAAGTTTTGTTTCCAATACTTCGAAGTCATGCTTTCTTCAATCACGCCTTTCGAGCTAGAGGTATGAATGAATTGGATATTATCGCGATCAATGAATTTGGTGACAATGCCCGAATGTGTAATTTGAACTCCACCAGGATGGGTAAACAAAACAATATCCCCAGGCTGTAATTGATCTACTTCAATTGCTTTCCCTAAACTCGCCATATTTTTTGAAGAACGGGGAATTTGTAAACCAATCCCTTTAAAAGAGATGTTGACCAAACCTGAACAATCTATGCCTTTTTTAGACTGTTTCCCATAGGCATGAGGGGTGCCAATATAGGTGCGCGCCACATCAAGTAATTTTGAGACTTGCTCGTCTGCTGTTTCGGTGGTTTCGAGTTGATGAGCTTCAGGCGAATCAACACTAAAAAACATTCGATATACAAAGAGAAGTAATAAGCAGAAAAGCCCTAAAATTAGTTTCCGTTTCATCTGGTTAAATTCTTAGTTTTATGCAAAACTAAAGGAGCCTCTTTTTACTAGGTAATTAGAGGCTTTAACATGTGTAAATACGAATGTTAAGGAGTTTAAATACAATGTTATTGCATTTCCCAACTATACGTAATCTTAGCAGCTTTTTCAATCATTTTACTGACAGAACAATATTTTTCCATGGAAAGACTCACTGCTTTTTCTACTTTATCAGATTCCATGCCACCTTTTAAAATATAGTGTACATGAATAGCACTAAATACGCGAGGAATGGTGTCAACTCGATCTGCTTTTACTTTAATTTGTATATCTTCTAAGGGCTGCCGCATTTTTTTTAGCAAAGTGACCACATCAATACCACTGCAACCAGCCAAGGCCATCAGTACGGCTTGCATGGGTCTAACACCGCCATCAACTCCACCAATTTCAGGCGAACCATCTAAATGCATACTGATTCCGTCTTCATTTACGGCTTCAAAATGCACGTCATCATTTAAGCGATTTAAGGTAATTTCCATGTTGTATGTCGTTTATTGATTTGTTAAATTCATAAAAAACGCTACAACTCAAGTTTAAGAATTGTAGCGTTTGAAAGGATAAACCTATGTATTTCAAGAAGCTTTAGCAAGTTTCTTTTGTTGGAAATTTGTCAAATGCAGCCCACATTCTGTTTTGCCTTTCCCTTTCCATCGACCTGCTCGGCCTGCGCCTTTAGCGGTACAATGACTGCATCCTACTGACCCATAGCCTTTGCGCTTCAATGGATGTTCGGGCAAGTTATACAATTGGAAATATTCCGTAACTTCTTCTTCAGTCCAATCTACCAAAGGATGAAATTTCATCATATTGCCATGATCCTCGAAAATATCCAACTCTTTTCGAAAAGGAGTTTGGTAACCAATTACACCAGAAACCCACAGTTTATGCTTAGATTTAATAGCCTCTAAAGGGTTAACTTTATTGATGGAGCAGCACAAATCGGGATTATCTTTCCAAGTTTGATTTTTTGTGGTAAAGTCATTGGCCTCTTTGTAAGCCCCAATAGAAATAACATTCAAACCGAATTCTTTGATGATCTGTTCTTTGTAGGCTAAGGTTTCTGGAAAATGATAGCTTGTATCAATGAAGTAAATTTTTTGATTCGGATTAATTCGACTAATCAAGTGTAAAAGTAATACAGCATTGGTACCAAAAGAAGAGGTAATTAAAACCTCATCAGTATCATAGAAGTTATACAAGGTGTTCAAGCGCTCTTCCACTGAAAGAGCGTTGAAGATTGAATTTAATTCTGAGCTAGTTGCCATGATTGAATTACGACTAGAGTTTCGAAGATAGCTTTTAGAGAATGACAAAGTGGTAGAAACTGTTACTTGGGCTGATTTAGTAAACGCTGTGCTTCTTGCATGTAGGCAGCTTTAATGTATTCTCCTTTTAATGCTGGATGTAGGCTAACCACTTCTCCAATCACAATAATTGCGGGTGAAGAAAGCCCTTTATCTTTCACGACCTCAGTGATATTATTCACTTTGCCAATCCCCAACTTTTCATCGGGTGTTGATCCATTTTGAATGATCATTACAGGTGTATCGGCTTTATCATATTTACTGAATTCGGCTACAATTTGAGGAAGTTTTCTCATGCCCATTAAAATGATGACGGTGGCGGTAGATTGAGCAGCGAGGGAAATGTCCTTGGAAAGCTGGCCGTTTCTGGTTGTTGCTGTCAATACCCAAAAGCTTTCATTGATGCCTCTCATGGTTAAGGGCACGCGTTGCAATGCAGGGAGCGAAGTGGAACTAGAAATTCCTGGAACAATGCTTACTTCAATGCCAAAAGCTTCTGCATATTCGAGTTCTTCATAACCTCTGCCAAACACAAAAGGATCACCACCTTTTAAGCGCACAACATGGCCATGAGAAAATGCATATTCGACCAGCATTTTATTTATTTCATTTTGAGGATAAGCATGGTTACCAGCGCGCTTTCCCACAAAAATGCAGGTAACTTCTGGCTTTGCATAGTTCAACAACTCAATGTTTACTAAAGCATCATACAAAATGACATCTGCCTGCTGAATGGCTTGAAGACCTTTAACGGTGATTAAATCGAGATCGCCTGGACCTGCACCTACTAATGAAATTTTTGGAGTTCTCATGACAATGTTTATTTAAGTGCATGGCCCATGCGGACCATGCATATTGTTTTTTTAAGCTTTATAATAGTTATCAATGACCAATTTGTCGGCTGTATTTTCGAGTAGTTGATTTTCTCGATGAGCCTGGACTTGTTGTACAAACTTCACCGCTTGGGTTAGGAATGTCTTGGCAAAGCTTTCACTGGGTTCGTTTTGATTGATTTGCAAAACCAATTCACCAAAGCCTTGCTCTAGCGGAAACTTACCTGCGGCTACAAAATGCTCTTGAAAATCATCAATGATTTTTCGATGGGTGTTACAAGAAATATCTTCGCTGAGTAAAATGGCTTTTGCACCAATTACAAATGCGGCATAGCTGTGGTAAATGCTATCTGCAAACACGCCTTCTTCGAGTGATTCTTGTGCTAATGATATTTTTTCAGTAGCATCTTTGATGATGGAAGCCACCATGTCGTAAGAAACGCCTGCACATTCACCCACACCTACTTCTGGAATAAAGTTTTCTTCTTGTCCCCAGTCTCTGTACTCCTCTTCTTTTACTGTAGTTTTATCACCTAAAACTTTCAGTAAATCGTAGAAATAACGCTTTCCTTGTCTGCGGAAATAGTCATTGAAGTATTCGTCTTCTAATCCATTCGTATCGTAATCATCGAGCAAGTAACGCACAACATCAGGTACACGTTTTGTTGGTACTTTGATGACTTTCTCTGCGATAAATCCTTTTCCATCAGGATCAACTCCACCGCCAATCACTACTTGCATGGCAGGAATTACCAATGCATTGTGTTTAATAGAACTTCCATGAAATCCAATATTCGCCACCATGTGCTGTCCGCAGGAGTTCATGCAACCACTAATTTTAATTTGGATATTTCGCTCATCCACCAAATCAGGATATTCTGTTTTGATTAAATCAGAAAGTACAGTAGATAAGCCCGTGCTATTGGCAACGCCAAGGTTACACGTGTCTGTTCCTGGGCAAGCAGTGATATCGGCAATGGTACCAAAACCTGCTTCTGCAAAACCCAAGGCTTCGAGCCCGTTGAATAAGTGAACAAGTGCCTCAGGACGAACAAATCGCAATAAAATGCCTTGATTTAAGGTAAGGCGTAAGTCATCCGCAGCGTATTGTTTAATCAGAGCCGCAATGTGTCGCGCTTGTTCTGCATGAATATCACCAAGTGGAACACGGATGTGTACACCATAAAACCCTTGTTGCTTTTGCTCAAATACATTGGTTTTTAGCCAAAGGTCGTATTTGTCGGCATTTAGTGGTTCTACTGGAGCTAGTTCCTGCGCTGGAGCAGGAGCGGCTTGTTGGACGAGATTGCGATCGACCCATACACTTTGGTTAGGCAATGATTTGCGCTCTTCTTCAATGAGTTGTAAAAACGCTTCTAAGCCAATCTTCTTCACCAAAAACTTCATTCTCGCTTTCATGCGTTTTGCACGCTCTCCGTAACGATCAAATACACGGAGGCCAGCTTCCATGAATGGGATAATTTGATCTTCTTCAAGGAAATCGTAAACGGTGTGTGCAATCATGGCTTGTGCCCCCAGACCACCAGCAAGCAATACTTCAAAACCTCGAATTTCTTTGCCGTCAACAACTTTAATTTTAGGGACAAAGCCAAAATCGTGGATGTAGGCAAAAGCAGCATCTTCAGCATTTGATGAGAAGGCGATTTTAATTTTTCTGCCCATATCTTGACAGATCGGATTTCTTAGAAAATATTCAAAGGAGGCTTGTACATAAGGGCTAATGTCGAACGGCTCTTTGGGATCAATACCCGCAATGGCTGAGCCAGTGATATTTCGAACAGTATTCCCACAAGCTTCACGTGCAGTTACATTTTTTTCTGCTAATTCTGTCCAAATTGCTGGCGAATCATTTAGTTTAACATAGTGAAGCTGAATGTTTTGGCGTGTAGTGAGGTGCAAGTTGCCATGGGTATATTTTTCAGATACATTGGCTAATTGAATGAGTTGGTCACTCGTTAATTTCCCAAAAGGGATTTTAGTCCGAAACATGTGAACACCCAACTGTCGTTGACCATACACCCCACGCGTTAAACGGTAGGCTTTAAACTTATCTTCAATAATATCCCCTTTCTTAAAAGAAGAAATCTTCTGTTTCAACTCAACAATATCCTTTTGCGCAGCAGCGCTTACAGAGCTAGGGAAGGAGCTGCTAATGGTCGAGTCATTTAGATTTACAGTCATTGGAGCTAATTATTTAAAGGATTAAATTTTGTAACAACTAAAAAGCCCCGCTGGAATTTTTTATGGATTCCAGCGGGGCTTTATGATTTAATTTGCCTATTCGGTTATGTAACTAACCTGGAACCCTGTTTATGTTTTACCATACACATACAACATGCACAACAAGCTTGCATTAGCTTACAACAACAGGCGATATGATTAACAATAGGGTTCATTTTAAAACAGACAATTTGTGTTTAATGTATAAAAAAAGCCTTCCCTTGTACCAGGAAGGCTTCTTGTATTTTTATTCCTCATAAAATCATGATGAGATAACGCTATACAAAGCCCTCCTGTTTGTGTGACAACACATACAGCAACAGATGGCTTTCATAATAATATTAACAGTTATCTTGCTCATGAATAGAGGCTTGTTTTCAAAAGATTTACGCAATGGTAAAAAGAGTTTATAGTAATACCAAATGATTTGTGATTAATTTCATGTGAATTTCACGAAGTACCTTAGTGAATCGATTGCAGAATTTGCAGAAAATTACCTTTTAAATGTGATACGTTGAATAAAAGTTTCCGTTTATTCAAATAATTCTAATTGTTTTTTCTCAAGCTTGATGTCATGTTTTTTTACCAAATCTCTTATGGCACTCATAATCATATCGGCTTGACTGGCATTCAGCTTATCTGCCACCGTTTTGATCAATAGTTTTTCATCTTTACTAAGTTTCACTTGAAACTGTTCCGTACGTCCGCCAATTACCTTAGGTGGTCTCATTAATTGCTTTTGGATTTAATAGCTCAAAATATTAATGCGGCTCACATGAATGATCGCCCACAAAGTTAGGAAGTAGACCTGAAAACGAGGAATTTCCAGTCATAAACTTAAACGGCTTGCTGATTGGGTTATGGTAAAAGTGATGAATACGCATACCATGACCACCTCATTTCACCAAGTTAATGTTCTTCCATATAAAAACGATCATCAAGTTCTTTACGGAATGTTTTTAAGTAATAACGCGCTTGTTTTACTTTTTTAGACTTTAACAAATCAACTAAATAAGCTACATCATACCCCTTATAACTTGCGTTAGGAAGATTTTGTGGACTTGATTTATATTGATTTAATCCTTGAAGCTGTAGAATTTGATCAAAAGACTTCTGTGCCTTTCTGATTTTCCCTTCCTGCATATACGTTAAGCCTTGTTGAAAGTGGAGTTCTTTACTTGTTGGAACTTCTTTTAAAACTTGTTCATATAGGTTATGCGCCATGGAATAGTTTTTAGCATTAAAATGGGCAATACCTAAATTATAGATCTCATTTTGCTGGGTGTTCAGATTTAAACTGGTGTAGTTATTCACTAATAATTGCGTACCTTTCGCTGTGATGTGGAAGGTAGTCACCGTATCCGAAAATGAAAACTTGAGCGCTTCGCTCTGTTCATTTCGTGCATCGCTTGAGTTTCGAGGTTTATCGGCTAAATCTTCTTCCTTATCATAAAACTTGTCGTTTTTTCTAGGAGAAGTGGAAGTGCTTTGTTTGAGTTTGTTCTTAGGGATTTTCCCTTTTTTTGCTTGCTTAATCGCTAGCTCATCCATCCCAGCTCCTCCAGCAGCATCATTCTTGGTATTTTCAAAGGCTTCTGTATTCACAGGCATCACCGTCTTTTTTTCATCTTTTTTCGCCTTTTCTCGTTGTGTATCTGCAAGAGCAGGTTCCGCTGCATCATCAAATACAAAGGTACCGTCACTAACCACCTCCAAGTCCGCTTTTTCTTCTGCAATCTCAATTATATCTTCTGCAATCTTAAGGCTACTGGTGTTCTTCTTGACATTAGCCGTAGCCGTGTGTTGATCGGTATGTGTGGTTAAGTTTTTGTTTGTGCTGTGCGCAGAATTACTATTTTTCTCCAGTGCGGGTGTTTCTTTGTCTGAAGGGGTTAAGTCTTTGCGTTCTTCGGTTTTTTCACTTTCTAGTTGATCAGCCAAAGCGGGTTTTTCAGTAGACACACCAGTATTTTGATCGGTAGCCATTTCTGCATCAGTCATCATTACGTTTTTGAAGAGCACAGCTGCTACAATGAGTAGACAGATGGATGCGGCAACTGCCACCAATGATTGCGTAGAAAACAACTGAAATGGGTTACCCTTAGCCTTTGGACGTGTGCCAGCAGCAAGCCTAATTTTTTGATTAAAATCTGCTGTGAGCTGGGGCAAACTTTCGGGGTTTTCCATCATGCGCACACCTTCAGCCGCATCGTCCAAAAAGGGATCATCTAAGGATTTTTTTTCCTCTTTAGGGGTACGGTTCTCGGCCCAAGCCAATAATTCTTCTGGTGTTAACGGTTCATATGGTACGTTTTTGTGTTCTGACATTGGTTTTTAACTAGTAAAATATTAGCACCTCTTTTGGTTGTGGTTTTGTTAGTTTGTTCAATGGCTTGTTACCTGCAAAAATACAATCATCTGAATAGTGTTTCAAGAATCACGCACAGTAACAAGCTTAATGTGAGTTTATTCTTTAAGTTCCGCTTGCCATTTTGGATGTAACTTTTTACCTGTTTCAACGTGTATTCGGTTTCATCCGCAATTTCTTGATACGACTTTTCCTGTAAGAAGAACAGTTCAATACACCGTTTTTGTTCATCTTTTAACTCATCAATTGCTTCTCTGAGCTTAGCGAGTTGTTTTTCAGCGTCGTCTTCATCTAAGTGATGCATCGGTTGATCATATTCCACATTACTTTTTACAGAATTTGCATATTCATCTTTCCTTTTGCTAAGCGTTTGGTTTTTCCGAAGCTGCATCAAGCAATGATTTTTCACCACACGATGAAGCCATGCTTTGAAATTAGTTACTTCAAAGACCTTTAAATCTTTAAGCAGTTTTTCGAAAATTTGGGTAACGGCATCTTGACTATCGCTTTCGTTTTTGTAGTATTTCATGCAGACACCAAATACCAAATGAGTATAACGCGTATACAATTCTCCTACAAAGTAGTTATCATCTGTAGCTTTATACTTTGCAATAAGTTCTAAATCGGTGAGTTTGTTTTTGGTATGGAATAGCTTTTTCAGCATAGTAAATGCATCAATGAGATGCTTAGCATTTTGATGTTGATTTTACTAAAACAAGTATACTGATTATCAATCAGATCACATAAGCTGAATTAAAAAATTATAGAATTGATTGTATTTTACTGATCTCCAAAAGGGAATTTACGTAAAATAGTGTTTATCACGAATAAACAATTTTTATTTAGAGACTGTTTGAACTTTTTCTTTCGGCTAAAGCTGACTGATTTTTACCCCTATTTCGTTGCTGTTTCCTTGAATAGATTACCATTATTCGTCTCGGTGGAGAACGGTTCAAAAGCGCCTTATCTGGGTACAAACCAATTCAGTTTTAGCACTAAACAAAAAATTCAAACAGTCTCTTAGACTTTTCCTTTTGATCTATTAAATTGGAAAGACAACAAACCAAAAATAGACAGCTATGCCTAAACCCAATGAGTTTAGTCTTGAAGAAAGGACATTATTTAACGAGTTATTCAGTAATAATCCGCAACAAAAAGATCATTTTAATCAGGATTTTTCGCAATTAACAGGACATACCATTGTTGATCTGAAAGAACATATTACGCACCAAGTGGTGCTAGAGGCGCTGCATGGATTAGAAAATTACTTACAAGATAAAAGTTATTCAATTACTGCCAAGAAGAGGGTGTTTATGGTGGTTTATGAATCTGTACAGAATTTAGAATTTTCTTGGAAGGCTGCTGAACTCAAGATTATAGACTCATCGGATTCATTTATTGTTTATTCGTTACTTACTGAAAAAATAACGACAGAGGCTCGTTGGTTACAAGACGTGAAACTCGCTCAACGAATTATCCAAAAAATTAATACGCTTTCTCGACAAGCGTTGCGGAGCATAAAAATAAACATCTTAAAAAATAATTATTCGGATGATCACCTCGTTTATTCAGGATGGCTCAATGTTGGTTTACGAATAACTCCTCCATTAACCTATCATTTCGATTTACTTGAATCAGAAACGTGTGCGTTGCGTATCATCGCTAAAATTACAAAGCATTAGGTGATATTGGGATTTTATTGGATTTATCATGAACTTGCACTCCCGATATGCGTGTTCATACCTCTAATTATTAAATGTAAGAAGTCATGAAATTTCCCATCATTAAATGCCACGGCTCTGAAAATGATTTTGTAATGATTGATGAAGTCAGTCAGGACTACGGATTTACCGAAGCACAACGAAGTGTGATTGCCCAGCAATTATGTGATCGCAAAGGGCCTGTAGGGGCCGATGGAATTTTGTACTTTGTGCCTAGTGATAAAGGCGATGGCATGATGCGCATGTTTAATCCTGATGGTAGTGAGGCAGAAATGTGTGGAAATGGCATTCGTTGCATTGGGCGTTTAGCGCATGAAGTGTTAAAAAAGCCCCAATTTCACATCGAAACCCTAAAGGGATTGTATCCTATGCAACAAGAGGAAGCTATTTTTGGTGATATTCCTACGTACAGCGTAGCAATTAACACAGTATCGTTAAATCCTAAAGATTTGCCATTAACAAGTACAGCCAATCAGCACATAGATTTACCTTTACCTGCTTTATCTGCAAATCGTACATTTACCGCCATTAGCTTAACCAATCCACATGCCATTGTATGGGTAGAGGAAGTGATGCGCGAAGAGCTCGAAGAAGTAGGCGAAAAAGCAAATACCGATAAAACCGTTTTTCCACAAGGAGTAAATGTAACGTTTTGTTCAGGTGTGAATGAGCAAGCCATCTTTACAGGAACGTATGAAAGAGGGGCAGGAATTACCTTTTCGTGCGGTACAGGAATGTCGGCTGCGACCATTGCTTCGTGCGTGACTGGAAAAGTTCCATTTAATACGTGGATTGAGGTGTACAATCAAGGCGGCATGGTGCGCTGTAAAGTGGAGTTAGATGAAAATGAAGTGCCGAGTATCGTACACTTATTAGGAAATGCTACTTACATTTTTACGTGTGATGTACAAATTGATGAAGCTCACCATACAGTAATACTGAGTAATCGAACAAGTTATGAGCAAGAAGCAATCGCCTATCAGGAGATGAAAGCTCACGTGAGCCAAGTATTGGGGAAATCACTTCAGGTTTAATCTGATTAAGGCACTAATATTGTAACTTGCAAAACTCAGAACCGCTTAATAAGTTTATTCTAAGGGTTTAGGAAGTGATTTTTCAATAGACTTTGATCAATACAAACATGGGTGGCTTTTTTAATCGAACAACATTTATCGCTGGTATTATTGTGGTAATGGGGATTGTGCTCACCTATATCTTCAGCGACATTGTTACTTACCTCATCATTTCTTTTGCCATTGCCGCCATACTCAGAACGCCAACCAATTACATCAGTCAATTACAGATTTTTGGCTTAAGGCCGCCACGAATATTTGCCATTTTAGTCTCCTACAGCCTGCTTTTTGGTTTTATTGCCCTGTTTGTATTGCTCTTTGCGCCCCTTGTTTCCGATCAAATCGAGGTAATCAAGTCGGCCAAGCCCCAACAATCTTTGGATAAAATCTTGAAACCGATTAGCGAGATTGAAGCGTTTTTACAAGAAAAAGGAATCATTGAAGCTACGCAACAACCGATGAATGAAGAAGGAAGCAGCGGGCAGGGTGGGGCATCTACAAATAGTAAATTAGTTCAGTCTATCAAAGAATATATTAATAGTACAGATTGGCTCGGAGATAACTTTTCTTCGACACTTACGAACCTACTTTCCTTTACAGGAAATTTTTTCATCTCATTTATTGCCGTCATTTTTATTACCTTTTTTATTTTGTATGAAAAAGGAGCAATTCGGAAATACTTTCTATCACTTGTGCCCAATCGTTACTTTGAGGTGACCATTGTGGCAGTCACTAAAATTGAGCGTTCGCTCTCCAATTATTTATTGGGAATTTTACTGCAAATGATTTCCATTTTCTCGTTGGCCTCCTTTGGGCTGATTATGGTAGGAATTGATTATGCCGTAACCATTGCGGTGTTTGCTGCTGTGATGAATGTGATCCCTTTTCTTGGCCCGATTTTAGGAGCGCTATTTGGAATTGTCGTGGGGATTGGTATTCCAACTTCACAAGCTTCTGTAGCTACTGTTGTTTCCATTGTAGCGGTATTTGTAGTGGTACAGCTGACGGACAACCTTTTTTTGCAACCCATGATTTTCTCACGAAGTGTAAAAGCGCATCCCTTAGAGATTTTCCTGATCGTATTTGTAGGAGCTACGTTAGCAGGAGCCATTGGGATGATTTTAGCAATACCTACGTACACCATTGTGAAAATTTCCGTTACTGAATTTTTGATGGGCTATAAACAGTATCGCGTTTTTAGGCAATGACCTCAAGACTAAAAATGTAATTTTCTTCCAGCCAAAACTCTTTTTTTTCGAGTAGTCGCATGTTAATTTGCTGATTTTGCAGTATCTCCTGAATTTTCTCAATCGCACAATCTTCAGAAAGTACCATAAGTACCTTAGAGTTTGCATGAATATGATGCGCTAATTGAGCCGCTAAGCGATGAAAATACTCAAAGTTTTCTCCACAAAACCATGCTTTCTCTTCATCGTTTTTGGGATTGCGAGGATAGTAGGGAGGATTAATAATCACCCAATCAAAAGATTGATCAATGTTTTCGAATAAATCTGAATAATGAATATGGAGTGCGACTTGATTGCGCTGTGCATTCTTTTCCAACTGAGTTAAAGCCAGTGGATTAATATCTGTTGCAGTCACTTGTGCCCCTTTTTGAGCACAATACATTGCAATAAGTCCACTACCTGTACCCAATTCGAGCAAGCTTTGCTGACGCAAATCTTTATGTGCCAAATATCGAATCAGGAATTTTGTACTAAAAAATAAACCTGGATGAAAAACCCCATTGGGAATTTCAAGTTCAATGCCTTGATAGTGGTAAGTTCGGCTTTGCTCGAGGTATCGCTTGGCAAAAGGCACGAGCACAGGCATAAGCATTACCCTCAACCATCGCTTTAATTTCCTTTTGGGCTTCATTGACATCACATCCAGTTTTCCAATCAATAATTGTTTGAAATTAGGGATTGATAAGCGGTATAGCAAAAATCAGAGAACTTCCGTAATATTGCTGATTAAGTAGGTGTAGTGAGACACTTAATTGAAATAGAGTGATCGAGTAGTTTCAGCGTCTATTTCGAACGACTTCAATATAAAGTAGTGCCAAAACGATAATTGAAATTAAACAGATGGGATTTTTTAAGACATTATTAGCAAGCATTTTGGGAGTGATTATTGGCTCCTTATTACTCATGTTTGTCGGCTTTATGATTTTAGCCATCGTAGGGGCTTCTGGAGAAGATGTACCTGAACAGGCCGTACTTAAAATCGAGCTTTCCGCACCAATTGGCGAAATGGGATACGATAATCCTTTGGGCGAATTGGATTTACCTACCTCGGGAGGCAATAAAGTAGGGTTAATGGATATTATGGAGGCCTTGGAAAACGCCGCTGAAGATGAGCGCATCAAAGGAATTTATTTGAATACGGAAATCGTTTCAGCAGGCTTTGTGACACTCACAGAAATCAGAAATGCCTTGTTAAAATTTAAAGAGTCGGGAAAGTTTATTTATGCCTATGGCGATTACATGACAGAAGGTGCGTATTACATGGCTTCTGTGGCAGATAGCATTTTCTTGAATCCTGTGGGGATGATTGAATTGAATGGTTTGAGTTCTGAACGAATGTTCTACAAGGGCATGTTTGATAAATTTGGAATTAAACCTGAAATCTTCAAAGTAGGAACTTACAAAAGTGCTGTTGAGCCTTATATGAGGGAAAGTATGAGTGAAGAGAGTAAGTT
>JBMYQA010000166.1:0-12724 GCA_049600855.1 Flammeovirgaceae bacterium
AAGTGTACCCCTAAAAAGGGGAAATTAGAATTGGGCACGGGGTAAATTAAGTGCTTCACCAAATGCTCCTTTTCTTTCTTCAACTCGTAATACTCGCCGCGAAAAGGGATGATCTTTAGATCAACATGAGGCATCGTCATTTTGGCTAATTTATCTGAATATAAACCCGCACAATTGACTAAAAGCCGCGTCTCAAATTCTTTTTTATTGGTAATGACTGTCGTGGTATCTCCACTAATTTTGATGTCAATTACTTGATGTGAAAGGAAAATCTCGCCTCCTGCCGCTTTGATTTTATCGGCATACTTATGCGCTACTTTTTTGTAGTTGATGATTCCCGTTTGCGGCACCCGAATCCCCTCAATGCCATTTACGTGTGGTTCGTACTCTTTCAGTTCCGCTTTATTCACACGCTTGAGATCTGTTAATCCATTCGCAACCCCTCTTTCGTAAATCATCTGAAGTGTTGGCAACTCACTTTTATCGGTTGCAACAATGATTTTACCACACAACTCGTATTCCACTCCCTCCTTTTGGCAAAAACGAAGTAATCGATTGTAACCATCTATGCAATTGATGGCTTTTAAACTCCCTGGTCTGTAATAAATGCCAGAATGGATTACACCACTGTTATTTCCAGTTTGGTGGCGAGCTAACTCTGCTTCTTTCTCTACTACTGCTAATTTTAAGCTAGGCTGCTTTTCCAACAAGTTTAATGCACTAGCTAAGCCTACTATTCCACCACCAATAACGATTACATCGTATTTCATAAATAACTATCTAAGTAAAATATTGCCTCAGCGGAGGAACGCCAGACTCGGCCAACCGCTCCGATGCTAGGACTTCATTTTTTGCCTTGTTGAAGCAAAAAATAGTTCGAAATAAAAACTATAATTAATTCTGTCCAAGCACTTAACTCATCAATTAAGGTTGCGAAAGTAGCTGAAAAATATGAAAACCGCTAACACTAGGTACAAGACTTACCCACTGACGTTAACTTAAGTTGTCACCTATTTTAACACTTATTCATCATCATAATGAAACCTAAATCGGTAAAGAATTGTATCCTAGAAAAAAGCGTTTTTGATTAATTTCTTGCATTTGTCCAAGTATCCGTACGTGCTGAAGCAGGAAAATTGTATTTAAGGTTGGATTATTGTATAATTTGTAAATCTTTGCCCGATTATTGAATAGGAACTATCAACTATAGAAAGTGGTTCGGTACTACTTTCCTTAACCAATAAACTGTTAGATATGAAATTTGATGACATCAACAAGGCTTTAGAGGAGATCATTGACCTCAGAAATCAGGTGTATCAGTTAAATCACGGAGATGCACACCTCCAAACCATTGAAGCGAGATTAGGAGAATTAGAAAGTGAATTGTTAAGCAATTATGGAACCCAACTCCACGAGGTGTTGCTCGATGTTCACGATGAGTTATGTCCTGATAATGACGTACTTTCTCCCACCAACTACATTGCTTCGTTTTATCATGTTCAATCCAATGGCTCTGATAAAAAATATGATGTAGATACCGAAGCAGGAGTTTTGGTACAGATGGATGATTTTCCACAGCAACCTACCCGATTGGTACTGGTACCTAGCCCTTTGCGCGTGGTATTAAATGTAAATCACACACATCGCGAAGAAGTATGGAGTGCGGCAAATAACGTAGCCGCTTATTAGTAAGTAACGATGAAAAGTTACCAAATCAGGCATTGTGCCTACACGATATTAAATGAAGTCATTCCGATTTTGGGATGACTTTTTTTGTATACCATGCATTACCCTCCTATTCCGCTTTTCTACCATTTATCAAGTTCCTTCATGGGATTCTCCTATTTTTTTCCAACTTTGAAGCCTCTTTTGAAGATTTACAAATACTGACTACATATGATGAAACTATTTTCCAACTTGAACAAAACGTTCTTGGTATTGTTAGTTTTAAGCATGTCGTTCTCTACAGCTTTTGCTCAAAAAAAGGGCAAGAAAGGGAAAAAAGACGATGCCAAAACCACTACAGCTGCCAAGCCTCCAATGGCCAAAAAGAAAGGCTCCAAGAAAAAAGAAAAAACCATTAAGGATATGGTAAAAAAATGTCAAAAGTTCGAGGGACTTTTCGACATGTACCAAGATACTACCAACGGTTCCGCATTTATTCAAATTCACAAAGATCAGTTAAATAAAGAATTCATTTATTTCTCTCATATTGTTGACGGTCCTTTGTCGGCAGGTGCCTTTAGAGGGGCTTATGGAACAAATAATGTATTTACGATCAGAAAACACTACGATCGTTTAGAGCTGGTCACGGAAAATAACAATTTCTACTTTGACGAAGACAACGCCATTAGCAAGGCAGCCGATGCAAACATTAGCGATGCGATCTTATTAAGTGAAAAAATTGTTGCCAAAGATTCTGCAAAAGAAAATTACTTGATTAAAGCAGATGGTTTATTCTTGAATGAAAAAATCCGAATGGTCAATACCACTTACCTCAGAAGAAGAGGCTTTAAGTTAGGTCGATTAAGTAAGGACAAGACGAAATACGCAAAAATGAAAAACTACCCTGAAAACACAGATGTGGTAGTTGAGTATGTTTACGATAACGCCAACCCTAGAGGATTTGCTGGTAGTGATGTAACGGATTCGCGTTATGTGAGCATTAAAGCACAACATAGCTTTATTGAAATGCCCGACAACGATTACCAACCGCGTTGGGACGATCCTCGTATCGGTTACTTCGCTACCCAAGTAAACGATATGACAGCTACAGACGCTACACCTTTTAGAGATATGATTCACCGTTGGCATTTAGTAAAAAAAGATAAGAATGCCGCAATATCAGAGCCTGTTGAGCCCATTACATGGTGGATTGAAAATACTACACCCGTAGAATTCCGAGATGCCATTAAAGAAGGCGTTTTGGCTTGGAATAGCGCTTTTGAAAAAGCAGGTTTCAAAAATGCCATGGTCGTAAAAGTACAACCAGACGATGCAGATTGGGACGCGGGAGACATGCGTTACAATGTATTGCGTTGGACCTCTTCACCAAATCCTCCATTTGGCGGTTATGGCCCTAGTTTTGTCAACCCGCGCACTGGTCAGATTTTAGGTGCTGACATCATGCTAGAATATGTACACTTCACCAACCGAGTAAAATACACCAAACTCTATGAAGGGGCAAAAGTAGAGCATTTCTCGTGGGATGAAGTATTAGAAGAAGATGAGCACGCAGCAGAAAAGGCATTCCATAATAACAGGCATTTCTGCTCATTCAGTGATTTCTTACAAGATAATCGCATGTTTGGGGAAACCATCCTTAGAGCTGACAACAAGGCAGATTTGGAAATGACCAAAATGAAGAAAGAGGCCATGATTGAGTTGGTGATGCATGAAGTCGGGCATACCTTAGGACTCATGCACAACATGAAAGCGAGCCAATTATACACGCCTGAGCAAGTAAACGACATGAGTGTAACCAGTAAAACAGGTTTAACCGCTTCTGTTATGGATTATGTGGTGATCAATGTCGCGAAAGATCGCAGCAAGCAAGGCCATTATTATTCCACTGCTGTTGGGCCCTATGATGATTGGGCGATTGAGTTTGGTTATAAGCCCGATGTATCAGAAAGTGATTTGATGAAACTCGCGAGCAAATCAGCAAGTATTCCCTTCGGCAATGATGCGGACGATATGCGTGCTCCTGGTAAAGCAATTGACCCGCGTGTAATGATCGGTGATTTATCGAATGATGCCGTTGGCTATTCAATTGATCGCATGGAGTTGGTACTTCAAATGATGAAAACCATCCAACAGAAATACTACGAAGAAGGAGAAACTTACCAAGAATTACGTACTGGTTTCAACATTTTAACAGGACAATATTTCAATTCAAATAATGTCATTTCTCGCTATATAGGCGGCTTATATGTAGATCGTTCCTTCCAAGGACAAGAAGGCGCTTCTATGCCATTCACGCCTGTTTCTAAAGAATATCAGAAAAAAGCGATGGATGCTTTAGCAAAGTATGCCTTTGCACCTAACGCTTTTGATATCCCTAAAGAGCTATACAGTTACCTACAAATTCAGCGAAGAGGTTTCAATTTATTTGCTAGCACAGAAGATTATAAAATACACAATACTGTATTAGCGATGCAGCGTGGTGTATTGCGTCATCTCCTTCATCCCAATACCTTAACGCGAATTGTTGATACGCAAGTGTATGGCAATGAATACCCCATCGATCAAATGATGACCGATTTAAACGATGCCATCTTTAAAGCGGATCAATACAGCAATGTGAATACCTTCCGTCAAAATCTTCAATTAGAGTATACCAAAGGCTTAATTAGCATGATCGGAGGAAAGCTAAGTAGATTCTACCCTGATCAAGCAAAATCAATGGCTTTGTATAATTTGAAGAAAATTGAGGGAATTGCTTCTAATGGCAGAGGTGATTTACAAACTAAAGCGCACAAAGAGCATTTGAAATTATTAATTTCTAAAGCTTTAGATACTAAATAATAACACTTCATAAGGAGCAACGGAAAAGTTACTCCACACAAGAATAGCACGACTATGAATAAATTAGTTAGAATATTATTGATCGTAGCACTTGGCAGCTTTGTGTTGTCACCTGCTTATGCTCAAAAAAAGAAAAAGAAGAAAGGCAAGAAAGGAGCAGTTGAAGAAGTGAAGAAGCCGATGGCTAAAAAGCCCAAGAAACCTAAAAGTAAGATTAAGTCAATTAAAGAGCTTACCAAGAAGTGTAAAACGTATGAAGGTTTATTTACCCTCTATCAAGATACAACTTCTGGCGCTACTTACATGCAAATTAGTAAGGAGCAGATTGGCAAAGAGTTTATCTATTTTAGCATGATTACAGATGGTCCTCTAATTGCTGGTCAATTTAGAGGTGCTTACCAATCTAATGCCATTTTCTCTGTGCAAAAGTACTTTGACCGAATCGAGCTTGTGGTAGAAAATACCAGTTTCTATTTCGATGAAGACAATGCGTTGAGTAAGGCAGCCGATGCAAACATCAGCAAGGCCATTTTTTTAAGTGCCAAAATTGCTGCACAAGATTCTTTGAAAGAAAACTTTGTGATTAAATCGGATGGTTTGTTCAAGTCCGAAAAGATGACGATGGTCAATTTTACCTACTTGAATCCTCTTGGTTTCAAATTAGGTAGAATGAGCCGCGATAAAACCAAGTACAAGGAAATCAGAAACTACCCTGAAAACACCGATGTGGTGATGGAGTATGTGTATGACAATCCTAACCCCAGAAACTTTGGTGGCCCTGGTATTACCGACCCTCGTTACGTAAGTGTAGGCATCCAACACAGCTTCATCCAAGTACCCGAAAACAACTTTAAACCCCGTTGGGACGACCCTCGCCTTGGTTACTTTGGTCAACAAGTAAATGACATGACAGCTACTGATGCTACGCCTTACCGCGATGTGATCAATCGTTGGCATTTGGAGAAAAAAGACAAAAATGCAGCATTATCAGAACCTGTAGAACCCATTACTTGGTGGATTGAAAATACCACGCCTGTAGAATTCCGCGATGCGATTAAAAAAGGCGTATTGGCTTGGAACAAAGCATTCGAAAAAGCAGGTTTCAAAAATGCTGTGGAAGTAAAAGTTCAGCCCGATGATGCCGATTGGGATGGCGGAGATATTCGCTACAATGTATTGCGTTGGACTTCTTCCCCGATTCGCGCTTTCAGAGGCTATGGACCAAGCTTCACCAACCCACGCACGGGTCAAATCATTGGTGCAGATGTGATGTTAGAATATGCCTTATTCCGAATTGTGGTTCAAGAGGGCAATGTATTTGACCGAGCTGCATTAGGTTTTGATAAGTATTTCCAAGCTTCTACGGAATTAGCGCACAATCCAATTCATCATAAAAATTTAGGGCATACGTGCTCAGCTGGTGAAATGTTGAAAGACGACTTCCACTTTGCTGATCAGTTTTTGCGTTTTGAAGGAAAAGGTGTGGCCGAAAAGAAAAGGATGCAAGAAGAACTCATCATGTGGGTAGTGATGCATGAAGTAGGCCATACCTTAGGCTTAATGCACAACATGAAGGCTTCTCAGTTACATGCTCCTGATCAATTAAATGACATGGAGCGCACAGGTAAAATGGGCTTGATTGGTTCAGTAATGGATTATCCTACTGTAAACTTAGCGCCTAAAGGTACTACGCAAGGTCATTACTACTCTACTGCTGTTGGGCCTTATGATGATTGGGTGATTGAATATGGATACACACCCGACTTATCGGATGAAGACTTGAAAAAAATCGCTGCCCGTTCTACTGATCCTACGCTAGCTTTTGGTAATGATGCGGATGACATGCGTGCGCCTGGTAAAGCGATTGACCCCAGAGTAAATATTTGGGACCTTTCCAATGATGCAGTTGGCTACTCTACTGGTCGTATGGATTTAGTATTGGATATGATCAAGAATTTGAAAGAGAAGCAAAGTAAAGATGGAGAGTCTTACCAAGAGTTACGTTCGGCTTACAATATCTTATTTGGTCAATACCTCTTATCGGCAGGTGTTATTTCAAGGTATGTTGGAGGCGTATATATTGATCGTGCCTTCCAAGGGCAAGAAGGTGGAACAAAACCATTTACTCCCGTTCCTTTGGCCTACCAGAAGAAAGCGATGGATGCATTAAGCAAATATGTTTTTGCTCCCGATGCTTATGATGTTCCTAATGAACTGTACAACTACCTGCAAATGCAACGTAGAGGTTACAACTTCTTTTCAGCGCCTGAAGATTTTAGGGTACATAATGCCGTTGCTGCCATGCAAAACAATGTATTGGTACATATTTTACACCCAAATACCTTGCAGCGTATTGTCGATACCGAAAAGTATGGCAACGAGTACAAGCTCGATCAATTCATGACCGATCTGAATGATGCCATCTTTAAAGCGGATGCATATGGCAATGTGAACACCTTCCGTCAGAACTTGCAGTTAAATTATACTCGAATGCTGTCGAATATGATTATTGGAAAAAGAAATAGTCGTTATTCAAACTTAGCAAAGTCGATGGCGCTGTATAATATGAAGCAAATTCGTAAAATTGCCGCCAATGGTCGCGGAAATACCTTGACTAAAGCACATAAAGAGCATTTAAAGTTATTGATTGACAAAACTTTAGAGGCCAAATAAATTTAACTTAACCCATGAAAAAGGAGACTACAGGTCTCCTTTTCCATTTTAACCACTCACTTATGCAATCGAATTATTACCGCATTATAGGTATAGTACTCCTCTTTATGTTTGGGTATACAGCAAGTGATGCTCAACGATCTTTTAGGGGGAAAATGGGAAAGAAAAAGGGAATAAAATCCATCAAAAAAGCCATTCAACCTTGTAAAGAAGTAGCAGGCTTGTTCACGCTTTATCAAGATACGACTAGTGGTTCTGTATTTTTCAAAATCAGGAAAGATCAGATTGATAAAGAATTTATCTATGTCAGCATGTTGGAAGATGGTGTACTCACAGCGCGTCATTTCCGAGGAGCTTACCAAGCTAACCTGATCTTTACCATCAAAAAGCATTATGACCGATTTGAGTTTGTACAAGAAAACACTGGTTTTTATTTCGATAAAAATAATGCCTTAAGCAAAGCTGCCGATGCCAATATTAGTAAGGCCATTATTGCCAGCGAAGCCATTATCGCACAAGATTCTGCAAAAGAAAACTTCCTCATTAAAGCCGATGGTTTATTTATGTCTGAAAAAATGACAAAAATCAATAATACTGGCTTCAATCCAAGAGCTTTTAAGCTCGGAAGAATTAGTAAAGAGAAATCAAAATACCGCTCAATTAATAGCTATCCAAAGAATACAGACTTGGTGATTGAATATGTATACGAAAACGCTAAACCAAGAAACTTTGGAGGTGCAGATGTAACCGATCCTAGATACGTAAGTGCAGTGGTTCGTCATAACTTTTTAGAAATGCCAGAAAATGATTTTCAGCCGCGTTATGATGACCCACGCATTGGTTATTTCTTGCAACAAGTGAATGACATGACGGCTACAGATGCTACGCCTTATCGGGACATGATTAATCGTTGGCACTTAGTGAAGAAAGATCCGAATGCTGCACTTTCTGAACCCGTAGAACCTATTGTGTGGTGGATTGAAAATACCACTCCCGAAGAATTACGAGCAGGGGTAAAAGAAGGCATTGAGAAATGGAATAAAGCTTTTGAAAAAGCAGGCTTCAAAAATGCAATAGTCGCCAAAATTCAGCCCGATGATGCCGATTGGGAGGCGGGTGATGTCCGCTATAATGTCATTCGATGGACGGCTTCTCCACGGCCTCCTTTTAGAGGGTATGGCCCTAGTTTTGTGAATCCACGCACAGGTCAAATTCTTGGTGCAGACGTTATGCTCGACTACAGTGCATTTAAGCGTATTTTCTTAGATACCAAGCCTTACGATCTTGCCGATGTAGACCTTGCTTCCAAATTACATCCAGAAGAAGAGGAAAATTTAGCTAAACATGATGAAAACCATCAGTTTTGTATGGCTGGAGATTTTGCTTCATTAGACCTCATGTTTGCCGATCAAGTATTGCGTTTTGATGGTGCTGATGCTCAAGCTTTAAAAGCAATGGAAAATGAGTTATTGGTTCGGTTAGTGATGCATGAAGTAGGGCATACGCTTGGTTTAATGCACAATATGAGAGGCACACAAATGTTAAGTCCTGAAGAGCTAAATAATGTGGAACTCACGACTGAAAAGGGTTTGCAAAACTCTGTCATGGATTACCCGCTCGTCAATATTGCTAAAGATCGAAGCAAGCAGGGGCACTATTATTCCATGTCTACAGGCCCTTACGATTGGTGGGCCATTGAATATGGTTATAAACCCAACTTATCAGAAAAGGATTTACAAACCATTACAGCTCGCTCTACTGAACCAGATTTAGCTTTCGGAAATGATGCCGATGCAATGTCTTCATCAGCTCGTGGTATTGATCCGCGTGTAATGGTTTACGACATGTCCAATGATGTGATTGGCTATTCCAAAGAGCGCATTGAGTTGATTCAGAGTATGATGAAAAACTTAAAGGACAAGTACAGCGAAAAAGGAGAAACTTACCAAGAGTTGCGTACGGCCTACTACATTATGTATGCACATTACCTCCGTTCTGCCATGTCTGTTTCAAGGTATGTGGGTGGCATTTATGTAGATCGTGCTTTCCAAGGACAAAAAGGAGGTACCAAACCCTTCACACCAGTACCCATGGAAGAGCAGAAAAAGGCATTGAAGTTACTTTCAGACTATGTATTTGCCCCAAATGCTTATCCTGTTCCTGCTGATTTATTGGCACACCTACAAATCCAACGCAGAGGTCAGAACTTCTTTGGTAGAACAGAAAATCCTAAAATTCACTTTGATGTATTCGGCATTCAACGCGCTGCGATGAGTCATTTGCTTCATCCAACTACCTTGCAACGCATTATTGATTCAGGTGTGTATGGCAATGAATATACGATTGATCTGATGATGAAAGATCTAAACGATGCCATGTTCAAAGCGGATGCTTCTAGTAATGTAAATTCATATCGTCAGAATTTACAAATCGAATATACCAAGCGCCTCATCAGCATGCTCGATTCAGATCCTCGAAATCGCTTCCCTTATCAAGCACGCTCAATGGCACTTTACAATTTGCAGCAAGTTCGTAAAATTGCAGCAAATGGTCGTGGAGATTTACAAACTAGGGCGCATAAAGATCACTTGATCACGTTAATCGATCATGCGATTAAGTAAATCAGTAGTGTGCTCAAAACAATACCTAAGGGGATTGCCAATCGTGCAATCCCTTTTTGATTTTAATCACCTGCTTCATTTGCTAAGCTTACAGGCTTTTTATAGCTTGGATCAATAAATTCAACTTAATTTAAAACACATGCCTAGATATATGGTGACGTGCATCATGCACAATCAGGAAGCTCCATCGGAAACACTTAAAAATGAATCGCAAAAGCATTTCTTAGAATTGATGAAGGAAGGCTATTTATTAACAGCACATATTAACCGAGCTTGGGTAAAATGTTGGCTTTTCATGCAAGCTCCAGAGATTCATTTTATTGAAAACCTCTTAAAAACATCCCCTTTGTATGACAGCATGCACAGCACGATTGATGAATTAGAAGAATAACTGCTACTGGCTTAAAGTGATAGGCCATGTTCCGTTGAAATCGGTGAGTAAAAATGATTATATTTGAGTTGATGCAATTCAATAATACGATCTAAAAGTAAGTAAGCGTTCATAACTATACATAATTCAGACCTGTTACTTAGCAATTAAAAACTGATCATTATGGGAGTCCTCATACTATTTCTAACGATTGCCTATACTATTGGTATCCTTGCTTGCTTCTTATTACTCAATTGGCTTACGGCCACCTACCTCGATCCACAAATTAATATCTACCTTTGGTGGTCAGTAATTATTTATAGTATTATTCCCATTGTAAGCTTTTTCTTAAAACGGTATTTCCGAAAAAACATGCGGAAAGTCAGCTGGAAGTTGAAAGGCATCGCTTGGATGATTTTGGGCCTTTGTTTCATCAATTGGATAATCGGTTTATTGATTATTAATTATACCGAAATTGGCAATGCGACTACTACTGTGTTAGATACTAAATCAGTCATCGTTATTGGTGCCCATCTATTTTTTATGATTTTATTTTACCGTTTAAGTGATCGTATTAAATGAAGTATGGAAAACGAATACGTTGTTACTCTTCTTTTTTTATTTTCTCCTTGAAATTGGCTAGTTGTTCTTTTGTTAAACCTGTCGAATTAATCACTATTTCGTCTGGAACTTTGTTTTTTATTAATTCTAATGTCACTTTTTCAATTCCCTTTTCCATTCCCTTTTCCATTCCTTCCTCAAAAGCTGTATCTAATGAATTTTTTAAATCCCTATAAGACTTCAAACTGTCTTCATATGCCTCTGCTTCTTCTTTAGTAAATTTAGCAATCTCGGCAACAGCAAATAAACGCTCAAATATTCCTTCACGAAGTTCATTTGGAATTCTATCTAACTTATTCAAATTCCGAATCACGTACTTTCTCATACTTTCTTTTCAATAACGATCACTAATGCACAAACTCCTTAAAGCTCACTACTAAACACCAACTCGTTGGCCAAACCTGAAAACGCGACTTTCTCATCAAAAATCCCATATACCGTTGAACCTGAGCCGGTCATACTTGCATACCTCGCTCCAGCATCGTATAAGCGTTGCTTCAACTGAGCAAGTTGGGGATAATTGGGAAACAGGCTTTCCTCAAAATCATTTTTCAATGCGGTTTTCCAACTTGATACAGTTCCCTGTAAAATTTCTTTACAACTGATAGCCGGGAACTTTGGGGTCACTCCTGCATAGGCTTCTTTGGTAGAAATGTGGATTTGCGGATTGACCAAAACGATGTATTTTCCAGCTAAATTGAGATCAATGTGTTCAAAAACCTCTCCTCGTCCACTCACGAGCACAGGTTTGTTGTTGATAAAAAAAGGGCAATCACTTCCCAACTGTGCCGCATATTCCTCTAACTTGACATTGCTTAAATTTAACTGAAATTTTTCGTTCAACATTTTCAAAGCAAACGAGCCATCTGCCGACCCGCCACCAAGTCCAGCTCCAATGGGAATGACTTTGTGTAAATGTATGTACACAGGAGGTAAATCAAACGCTTTTTTCAACATCTGATAAGCCAATAGACATAGGTTTTTTTCTGCCTCTCCTGGAATAGTAATACCAGAGGATGTAAATCGCAATTGATCTGCTTGTTGGATTTCCAATACATCTTTCCAAGCTACAGGGTAAAAGCAAGAGTCAATGTTATGAAAGCCATCTGCACGTTTTTCAGTGATAAAGAGTCCTAAGTTGATTTTGGCATTGGGAAATGTGATCATGATTGCACTACTAAAAGGTTTCCACAATACTAATGCATAGGATTGAGTTTGCAAATCGCTTTGCAATGAAGCATAGCAACGAAGTGGAATTACCGCAACTTTTTGGTTTTCCCTTTAAAGGGAGATCGCTGATTATGCAAATCAATTGCCTTTTTAGCATAAATCAGCCCAGCAATGATGATAAACACAGACAAGAACCATAAGGCCGAATCATTCCACATCAAAAAGAAATTATAAGTTCCATGAGTAAGTATCGCTAAGCCTAAGCCCGTGAGTAAAAGTTTACGTTCCTTTTTAGGATTAAATTTTGCCAGACCAGCATAATAGCCCATAAACACCCCAAAAATCGCATGCCCAGGCACTGACATAAACATGCGAAGTAAAGCCACACTCAATCCACCTTCCACTACATAAAGTACGTTTTCTAACGTAGCAAATCCCAAACTAATGAAAGCAGCATAAATAATTCCATCATAAGGTTCGTTAAAGTAGGGTTTCTTGTAAAATATCCAGCGCAGAAACAAAAACTTACTGCATTCCTCAAGCAATCCTGCTGAAATAAAGGCATTGAAGAAAGCACCGTGGTCGCCCAAAGGTAAACCGATCGCCACAGCAGGAATAATGCTTAGAATCCCGTAACCAAATGCTTTTAATAGTGCCCGATGCGCCTCTTTTTCATGCTTATCGTTAATGTATAAAAAGGTGGTTAATACTGCCCCTGGTAAAATCGCTAAAAAAATGAGGA
>JBMYQA010000167.1:0-12693 GCA_049600855.1 Flammeovirgaceae bacterium
AATAAGTACTCGGCAACAAATAGTTTATACTAAATTTTGGAAGTGTTTTTTGTTCCAAAAAGGCAAAAAATGAAGCTCTAGCAGCGCTAAAGCAATATTTTTTAACGTATTTGGGGCAAAAAAAACGATAAAATTCGTTTAAAGTATTTGTTGATGGGTACTTAATGCTCATTACTAAAAGCGGTTCTTTTAAGCACACATTGCAATACTTTTTTTAACCATAGCGCTCGTGTGCGAGTCTAATGCTATGCTTTTCAAAAAGCGCCCTAGCGGAGAACTGCTTATTTGTACTGAAAATATTCTACTGTTATTGATAACAATTATTTCCAAACAGTCTCTAAACCTATGCTGTAAAAGCCCATGCTATGATTGCTAATCCTCTGATTTTCTGTTATCTTCAATGAAAATTTGCAATAATCAGATAATCAATCATGGCAACAACAAACCGACCTGTAATCTTCTTGGCATTTGCGAATG
The DNA here is from genome assembly GCA_049600855.1 of Flammeovirgaceae bacterium. Taxonomy (GTDB): domain Bacteria; phylum Bacteroidota; class Bacteroidia; order Cytophagales; family Flammeovirgaceae; genus JBMYQA01. The sequence continues at coordinate 478 of JBMYQA010000167.1, forward strand.
ACCGTGTTGATGATGCAGCGTATTTACGAAATCTTCCGAAAGAACTTGATGGTATTCGAAAAGCATTGTACCGCGCACAAGAGGCTGGACTTTGTGAGGTAGTAGAGCGCGCCAATGTGACTGTGGAGAATATCCTCAATGTTTTTCAGGATGCACGGTATCGAAATCGTATTGCCATTTTTCATTATGGAGGTCATGCCAATGGTTATCAGTTGTTATTGGAGTCGGTAGAAGGCGCAAATGTTTCGGCTAAAAGTGAAGGCTTGGTCCCTTTTTTTGCGAAACAGCGCAGCCTGAAACTAATTTTCTTAAATGGCTGCTCTTCTCAACAACAAGCGTTAGCGTTAATTGAGTCGGGCTTGCCTGCAGTAATCGGCACTTCCCAGTCCATTAATGATGATGTGGCCACCAGCCTAGCCATTCGTTTTTACAATGGTTTAGGAAATGGGGCAGGAATTGAAAAAGCATGGCAAGAGGCGGTGGATGAAGTAAAAATTCAAAAAGGGACGGCCAACATGCGCGACCTGTTTTTTGATGGGATGGAAGCTTTAGAGGCGGAGAGCTCGGATTCCACTCGGGCGAAAAAACTTTCGGCCAAGCTCGACCGTTTCCCTTGGGAAGTCTACTACAAGCCAGGAGCCGAAATCGTAAAAGCGTGGAATTTGCCCGAGCAAGTGGGAAATCCCTTGTTCAACCTACCTGAAATCCCTCAAAAACATAATTTACCAGAATCCCCATTTTTATTCCTGAAACGCTATGAACGCAAGCATGCGCGTGTGTTTTTTGGAAGATCGTATTACATCCGAGATTTGTACAACAAAATTACGGATGTGAGTTCTCCGCCAATTATCTTGTTGTACGGACAATCAGGAGTGGGAAAGTCTTCGTTATTTGATGCAGGAATTTATCCGCGTTTAGAGGAGTCGCATAATATCAAATACATTCGGAGAGATGGGGAAATTGGCTTGGTGAATGGCTTAAAAAGGGCATTGCATACCGAGGAATATGCATTAGATCAAGCAAGTAAAACGGAATCAGAAGAACAGGAAGAAATCCCTGAAAAAGAACGAAGCATCAAAGATGAAGAGTCAGCAGAGTTTCTTACGGCCTTAGAAGCTCGTTTACCAGAATTAAGCGGGGAGGTGAAAAAGAAAGCAGAAGGATTGATGCTAGCGCTCAAAACGAAATTAGATGCAGTTGCCTTTGAGCAAGAAATGGGTGGGAAACAGACGAGAAGGATTGCCACCGAAGCGGAAATCCAACACCTTACAGGAGTATTGAAACAATGGCGAACCATTGAAGCACGTACTGGAAAACCCTTGGTCATTATTCTCGATCAAGCAGAAGAACTATTTACGCGCCCCATTGCCAACCAACCCAATGAACTCGAAGAATTACTGGATGTGTTTGACGAGCTTTTTGCCAATCCGATTGATTTTCCGAGGGGTAAAATTGTAATGGGTTATCGAAAGGAATATAACCCAGAAATTGAAGAAGGCTTTAAGGTACATTCCTTACCGAGAACGAAGATATTTTTAGAGCACCTGAGTAGAAAAGATATCATTGAAATCTTTCGAGGACTTACAGACACGCCAGCAGTTAAAAAACGTTACCAGTTAACTGTTGAAAAGGAGCTGCCTGTCATTATTGCAGATGACTTATTAGAAGATAAAAACTCTTCGGTTGCGCCAGTACTGCAAATTTTGTTGACGAAAATGTGGAGTAAAGCAAAAGCTGAAAATGCGGATGCTCCATCATTTACAGTTGAATTGTATCAAGGGTTAAGGCGGGAAGGAATTTTGTTGGATGATTTCTATTTCCAACAGATGGAAAAGCTGCGCAATTGGGCCGAAGAACTTGAGATGTCTGGTTTTGCCTTAAGTGTATTGCAGTTTCATACCACCAAGTTAGCCACAGCAGGCAGTCGACACATCGATGAAATTCGTACGCGCTACAAACACCGAGAGAAAGATATCGATACCTTAATCGAAAAATTTCAAGAGCTATACCTACTCAACGAGTCAGGAAGAAATGTAACGGGATTGGCGCACGATACCATTGCTCCTTTAATCCAAAATGAATACCGAATTTCGGAAAGGCCAGGTCAGCGAGCAGCGCGTATTTTAGAAAACAAAACGCTTGAGTTTAAAAGAAATCCCAAAACCTCGCTAGATATTGGCGAACTTGAGTTGGTCGAAACTGGGCAAGTGGGCATGCGGTATTGGGTTGATCGCGAGTGGGAGTTGGTTGAAAAAAGTCGTATCAAACGGGAAAAAGCGAAACGAATGCGGCGTTTGTTGTTTCGCGGAATTATTGCTACCACCATTTTTGTGGTGCTAGGCTTTATTTATGGGGTAAATAAATCGCTGGAGTTTAAGGATAAAATTCGGGAAAAATCAATTGCGAGCTTAGGTGAAAAATCAAGGATTATTCGAGATGCGAATCCAACGTTAGGGTTAATTTTAGCGAAGCGATACCAAGATGAATTAAGTAGTATCAAAGAGAATCAAAGTTTTTTTCAAAAAAATAGTGTAGCGCAGAATAATAGTTTATTGGAAGAAAATGCCAAGCGCTATTTAAAGGAAGCCATTGTAGCAGCCTCAGGGAAAAAACTATACAAAAGTGTGCTATTTACAGAACGTGACAAGAGCATCGAAAGTGTCGCATTTTCTGAAGATGAAAAGCTCATTGTGACGACTTCGATCGACAATGTGCTCACGGCTTGGGATATAGAAGGGAATCTGATTGATGACCTGCGCCAAAGTACGAAGAATATGGCAACCGCAGTTTTTCGAAAAGATAGTATCGTATTGGCCTATGAAGATGGAAGCACACGGGTGTTAGACAAGCAAGGTGATACTTACCGAAAGACGAGTAATGATGATTACAATCATTATGAAATATGGCATTCTGTAAATCGCAATAGCTCAATTTTTAGTAAAGAAGAAAGAAGGGATGAGTATGCCAGAGATTACGACTATTGTGTGGCTACAGAAATTCACTTTTCAAATTATGACAAGGACATTCATTTCCCCATAGATTTGATTTCAGCCCAATCCGATCACACCTTAAACCCATGCAGCGCGATTGGTGCGCGAACAGATGGAAGTGAAATTGCTTTTAAAGTTGATTTGGGGTATTACGATAGCCTTTTTGACATCGAAGCTACTCGACTAGCCATATTAAATACCCAAACCAATCAAGTGACAGAATTAACGGAGTTTGACGGTTTGCATTACCGCATGAACTTTCATCCTACGGCTGGGGAGTTGGGTGTATACGTAGATGGGGACTTCCACTTGTTTAATCAACAATTTGAAAAACTAAAACAATTTAAGATTGAGTTAGGAATGGAGGACACCTATCTACAATCGTGGGCTTTTATTCCTGAAAAACAACAAATTGCTTTTATGGGCAGGATCGGTGGCATCGTTGTCTATTCCTACGAAGGGGAAAAGTTATTTGAAATTATCCATCAATCGGCCTATTCTGAGTTGGGCTTTTCGCCATCTGGAAGATATTGCTACAAGGTAAGTCCCCAAGAAGGGGTCCATATTTGGGATGTAGAAGCCGAAGATTTGGTAATCCCAGCGTGGAAGGAGGATAAATGGTTAAAGAAGTTCTTCAAAAGAGTGTCTGTAAATGCACGTTTTTCTAGTGATGGCAAGTACATCATAGATCGCCTGCCAAACGATAGCATTGTGGTGGGCTCATGGCGAGATAATGTCATTAAGCCTTTCCTTGCACCAATCGATTCCTTTGCTTCTAAGCAATTATTTTATCATGAAAATGGAGTAGTCGGTCATCTTTCTAATTCAGAAGATATGATGCTCCAAACTCGAACAGGTAACTTCATGCTATATGGAAATGATTCCAGTGCTCATGAGCCTCCTGTGTTAGCATTGGATTTGTCAGATGATGGTCAAAAAATTTATGTGGGGCATGCCAACATGGTCATGATTATGAATTCGGAAGGCGAAAAGGTGGATAGCCTACCGCTCACGAGCTTTCATACCGATGAAGAAGAAGTTGATAGCTTGGCTACAGCAATAGCAGTTTCTTCCATGAATATTGATCAGGCAGACGAATACCTATTAGTGGAGCGAAACTCATTGTACGAATTGTACCATTTGCCAACAAAAGAAGTGGTTCATGAATTTTATGAGGTGCCCACCGCTGATAAAATTGCTTTATCTTCGGATGCAAAATTGTTTGCTACACTCATTGGTTCAGAATTGGCCTTGTGGGATTTATCGGAAAATAAAGTCGATAACATCAGAGATACCACTTTTATTAACGCAAATGATATTCTTTTCTCAGAAGATAATAAACACGTCTACATCTTTAACTCAATCGGAATCTACTCATGGGGTTCGTCTAGGTTGTTATTAGCTTCAGTCGATCAAATAGATTTCTCCAAGCCATCTTTACGAAATGAGGTAGATGAATTGTTAGACGAACAAGTAAAGATCAGGGGCTTACAGGATGTAATGGCAAGAAAAATCGTGTATTTTGCCTTTATCTTTATGGTGTTGGCGCTGATATTCCTCAATAAGGTAGCAGGGTATTTTGATGAGAAAAATTATTTGAAGTTTGGAATCTATGGGCCAGCTTTTGGCACTTTGCTGTTTATTCAAGCTGATTTGATTGCCGATACCAACACTAGAGGTGAGTTACGAAGAGTATTGGATTATTTAGTCATGATTAATCTCCCCATATTTGTATATTTAACTTATGCTTGGTTCAAAAAATTCCAGCATAACTCAAAAGTCATCTCTCGCATTTACCTGTCATTACTCTGCATAGGAGCAGTAGGCGCTAGTGTGTATTTGTATTACGATTACTATAGTTTGTTTAATGATGATTTCTTGTGGGAGGTGATATTCGCCTATCTTGGCATTGTGATTTCGTTTGTACTGATCAATAAAGCGGTAAGTCATTGGTATTTAGGAAATAAAGTGAAATTCCTACTATTTATAATTCCAGGTATATTTTTTCTGATGTTTCTTTTTATAGCCATGTCTATATTTTATTGACTACTTAATGACGTTTTTATTGCGATTTGGGCAATAATTTCGTAAAATCAACAAAGGAAATGGATGCATGCATAATAAAATAATGCTTGTTTCATTTCTCTAACGACATATTTTTAGCAAAAATACCAATACTATGACACAGGAAGTACTGGAGCAAAATGTTGCTCAAGCGTTGATTCAGAAGCAACGGGAGTATTTTAGGACTGGTGTTACTCACAATGTGAGTTTTCGAATAAAGCAGTTAAAAGCGCTCAAAGCAGCTTTAAAAAAGCGAGAAGATGAAGTGTATGAAGCATTGGCTTTGGACTTCAGGAAATCGACATTTGAGACTTATATCTCAGAGATTGGGATGGTTTATGAAGAAATTAACCTCATTATCAAACATTTGAGGCTTTGGTCAGAGCCAGAAAAGGTAGATACGCCGATTACGCTTCATCCTGGTTCAAGTTATATTTACCGTGTTCCCTATGGCGTTACTCTAATCATTGGTGCATGGAATTACCCGTTTCAGCTTACGGTAGTTCCATTAGTAGGTGCCATTGCAGCAGGAAATTGTGCGATTTTGAAGCCTTCTGAGCTATCGCCGAATACCTCAAGGGTGATTGCTGAGATGATGGCTGAAATTTATGAAGAAGACTATGTGACTGTGGTAGAAGGTGGCGTAGCCGAAACCCAACAATTATTAGCCGAGCGCTTTGATTACATTTTCTTTACGGGAAGTGTACGGGTAGGGCAAATTGTTGCTCAAGCTGCTAGTAAATATTTAACGCCATTCACCTTAGAGCTTGGAGGCAAAAGCCCGTGTATTGTGCATAAAGATGCTTCGATTGATAAAACAGCCAAACGCTTAGTTTGGGGGAAATTCTTAAATGGCGGTCAAACTTGTGTGGCTCCCGATTATGTATTGGCACACAAAGATGTGAAAGAGGAACTCATCTTTAAGATGAAAAAATACATTGCCAACTTCTATGGAACCAATCCTAAAGAAAGTCCCGATTTTCCTCGAATCATCAATGAACGCCATTTTGATCGCTTAACGACTTATTTAATGGATGGGAAGTTAGTGGCTGGTGGCGAAACCGATAAGGCTGAGTTGTACATTGCTCCTACAATTTTAGATGATATTGGTTGGGATGATCCCATCATGCAGGATGAAATTTTTGGGCCAATTTTACCCATCATCACCTACGAAAACATCAATCGAGTGGTGGAAGAAATCAATAATCGACCAAAACCACTCGCGTTTTATGTATTTACAGAGAAGAAGTCCATAGGAGAGCAATTACTCAAATACGTAGATTTTGGTGGAGGTTGTTTAAACGATACCATCACACACTTGGGTAATCTCAATCTCCCATTTGGTGGTGTGGGAAGCAGTGGATCAGGTGCTTATCACGGCAAGTTTAGCTTCGAAACCTTCTCACATCAAAAAGGTGTTCATAAAAAGACGACTTGGATTGATGTGCCGCTCCGTTACCCTCCTTATGAGGGGAAACTCGGATTGATCAAAACGATTATAAAATAATCCATAGCAGCAGTACGGGCGAAAAACCTTTCGCCCTACTTCTTTTCCTCTATTTATTTCGCCCTACCTCTTTTGCCCTCAATTTCATTTGCTCTCTTTCCCCCCTTAGGCTCGAATGGAATTACCAATTCACCAAGCGACTCATATTATCTTTTCATGAATGCTATTATAAAGTATAGTTAGAAGGAAAAATTATCTGTATTTTTCAGAGACTGTTTGAATTTTTTGTTTAGCCGAAAGAAAAAGCTCAAACAATCTCTCAAAAGTGTTTATGATCATTTAGCCCCTACACATGAGAAAGTTGCTTCCTTTTATGTTTTGTTTGCTCTTAACACAAACACTTCAAGCCCAATTTCTTGATGATTTTTCAGATGGTGATTTTACCTCAAATCCTACTTGGATTGGCGATGTGAGTGAATTCCAAATTAGTGCCGCGAATGAACTCCAAAACAATGGGCCAGCTGCCTCTGCCTCACAATACTTGGCTACAGCAAATAATCAACTAGAAAATACCATTTGGGAGTTTTGGGTAAAGCTCGATTTCAGTCCGAGTACCGCCAACTTTGTTCGCATCTATTTGGCAAGTGATCAATCCGATTTAGCAGGAAGCTTAAATGGCTATTACATTCGCATTGGGGAAAGTGGTTCTTCTGATGGAATTGATTTGTACCGACAAGAAGGAAACGAAAGCACTAAAATCATAGATGGAAATGTTGCCGTATTATCAGATTTATCGGATAACCAAGCACGAATTCGGGTAATTCGAGATGTTGCGGGTAATTGGACGATGGAGGCAGATGCAACAGGAGGGACGAATTATGTAGCAGAAGGAACAGTGTTTGATAACACCTTCACAACGAGTAATTTCTTTGGGGTAGCGTGTACACATAGTGCGAGCAGAAATGATCTATTCTTTTTTGATGATTTTGAAGTTAAAAGTGCGCCAATAGCTTTGGTAAGTGCTGAGGCCATTAGTACTTCACAAGTAGCTGTGTTGTTTAGTGAAGCGGTTGATCCGATCACTGCTGAAGTGACGAGTAATTACAGTTTGAATAATGGCTTAGGAAATCCCTCAATGGCTCAGGTTGATGGTACAAATGCTGCTTTAGTACATTTGACGTATGCAGGAATTACGACCTCATCTTATACCTTAACAGTGAATAATGTGACATCCTTGGCTACCAGTGAGGCAGTAGCCAATAACTCGGAAGCAAGTTTCAGCTTTACAGCTCCTATCGCTTACAAAGCAGTAGTCATTAATGAGATATTTGCCGATTTCAATCCTCAAGTTGGTTTGCCTGAAGCGGAATTTATTGAATTATACAATCCCTCGTCTACAGACATCAATCTGTTAAACGCAACATTTACAGATGGGAGCAGCACTGCAACATTTCCAACTAGGTTCTTGGCTGCAAATGCTCATCTCATTGTTTGTGCAGCTAGCGATACCAATTTATTCAAACCTTTTGGGGATGTGGTTGGGCTAAGCAATTTCCCTTCACTCAACAATGGTGGGGAAACCTTAAGCTTAAGCGATGCCTTTGGGGATGTAATAGACGAGGTGAGTTATGAAACGTCTTGGTATAATGATGCGGTAAAAGATGACGGAGGCTATTCCTTAGAACTCATCAATCCATTCGATACTTGTCGGGTGCCCTCCGCAAATTGGTCTGCTTCCGACGATGCGAGTGGAGGAACGCCTGGAACACAAAATTCCATATTTGATGCAACAGCTGATACGGATGCACCAACGATTGCAGCTGTAATGACCAACACGCTGAATTCCATCACCATTACATTTAGCGAACGCATGGATGGAGCAAGTTTGGAAACGGCCACTTATACCATCACCGATGGAAGTTCAACGATTGACATCACGCAAGTGCTGGTGTCAGCAGATGAAACGGTGGTGACCCTAACCACAGCTACGATGACTGCTGGAGTCTTGTATGAATTGAGTATTTCGAATGCATCGGATTGTGCAGGAAACGCTCTGGGAACCAATAACAATGAAGTAGGACAAGGCCAATCGCCTAGCTTTTTGGAGCTACGCATCAATGAAATCATGGCAGATCCTACTCCTGAAGTGGGTTTGCCAAATGCCGAGTTCCTTGAAATCTATAATCCAACAAATCTGGTGTTGAGTTTGAATGGAGTGCAATTGGAAGATGGCTCAGGTATAATTACGCTACCAGCAGTCAACATCAAACCAGATTCATTCCTCATTCTTACTACTACTACCAATGAGGCGGCGCTGGATGCTTTTGGAAATGCCATTGGAGTACCTTCTTTTCCTAGCTTAACGAATGGAGGAGAGCAGATTCGAATTTTAGCAGCAGATAACAGCGTGATTGATGAAGTGGAGTACGATGATGCTTGGTACAACGATGCTGTAAAAGATGATGGCGGATATACCTTAGAGTTAATCAATCCCAACGATACGTGTCGCTTGCCTGCTGCCAATTGGTCGGCTTCTAATGATGCAAGTGGAGGAACACCAGGCCGAGTCAATTCCCTCTTTGATGATACGCCAGATACGGAAGCGCCAAGTATTGTTTCAGTAACCACCAATGCATTAGATACGATTACGATTGTATTTGATGAAGGAATGGACAGAACCAATTTATTATCGGCTAATTATTCCATTACGGATGGAAGTATAACAATTGGCGTGAATGAATTACTGATTTCAGCTACAGCAGATACCTTGGTGTTGGTTACCCAAACGATGACAGAAGGCGTGATCTATACCATCAGCATAGCCAATGCGACAGATTGTACTGGAAATGCATTGGGAACAAATAGCAATGAGGTGGGATTGGGAAAAGTGGCTGCTGTTAAAGAATTGCGCATCAATGAAATTATGGCAGATCCTTCGCCTGTGGTTGGTTTACCCGAACGCGAATTTATCGAAATCTTCAACCCAACCAGCTTTGCCCTTCGCCTAAATGGAATGAAGTTGGCCGATCAATCAGACACTACAAATTTACCCGATTACACCCTCAAATCGAACAGCTATTTAATCTTAACAGGAACCAGTGGCGTTACGGATTTCGAAACCTTTGGAGCGGTAGTTGGCGTGACTTCTTTTCCTAATTTGGCGAATGCAGGAGAAGTGTTACGTTTACTAGCTGAGGATTTTTCAGTAATTGATGAAGTGACGTATTCTGAGGGCTGGTATCAGGATGAGGTGAAAGAAGAAGGCGGGTATTCCCTTGAGCTAATTAGTCCCGCAGATACGTGTCGTTTACAAGAAGCTAACTGGATTGCCTCTAACGATGCCTTAGGAGGAACGCCTGGCACACAAAACACGGTGTTTGACAATTCCATCATTCAAGAAGAACCGACAATTATTGCTGTAGAAGTGCTACAAGCCGATTCAATATTCATCCAATTTGATACCCGTATGGATGCCAACAGTGTATTAAATGCAACCTATCAAATTACTGATGGGAGTTCAAATTTTGCTGTGCAGCGTGTACAACTAGTTTCGGATAATACTGCAGCGACTTTAAAGTTGGCCGCCTTAACCATTGGTCAGGCTTATACCTTACAAATCACCAATGCGTTATCTTGCAGTCAAGTAGCCTTAACAAATACTACTGTTGATTTCGCCTATGGCATTGCGCCAAGTTTTCACGACATCATCATCACCGAAATTCTAGCCGATCCAAATCCAATTGTTGGTTTGCCTGATGTAGAGTACATTGAAATCTACAATACGACTAACCAATACATCTCTTTGGATGGTGTCGTATTAACTGATTTAGTGGCTTCAGCAAGCTTTCCGAATTTGGTTATTGCCCCAACAAGCTACTTGATTGTTACTAACGCTTCGAGGGTGGTAGATTTTAGCCAAACCAATATCATTGGATTAGAGGGCTTTCCATCTTTAGCCAATGGGGGAGAACCCTTAGTGTTGAAATCAGCTAATGATGCCCTGATTTTCGAAATTACCTACAGCAGCGATTGGTTTCGGGATGCAACCAAAGCTGGAGGCGGTTTCTCTTTGGAAATGATTGATTTGAATGCGCCTTGCTTAGAAGAGATCAATTGGAAAGGTTCAGATAATTTGAATGGAGGAAGTCCTGGGGAAGAAAATTCGGTAAATGGAACTGTCAGTGATAATTTAGCGCCAACGTTAGTGCGTGCTTACCCCATTTCCACTACAGCAGTAGTGTTAGAGTTCAATGAAAAGCTCGACAGTACTTCTACCCAAACTGCCAATATTAGTTTTGATAATGGCATTACCATAGCGAGCAGATCATTTATTTTACCAAATACCAAAGAAATCCTGCTCGAATTAAATGAAAGTTTGGCGGAGGAGATCGCGTATACGGTAAGCATTATTGATTTAGAAGATTGCTCGGGAAATTTAATGACCACAGCCAATACTGCCATTGTTCACCTACCACAAGCCGCAGAGGTAGGCGATTTAATCATCAATGAAGTGGTGCCTGACGCATTTTCTGGTGGATCGCGCTACGTGGAACTGTATAACAATTCAGATAAATACATCAGTCTGCAAGATTGGCAATTGGGAATCGAAAATTCCTTGGGAACCGTAGGAACTAGTTCAGGCCAACGCGCCGTGCTTCAATCAGAGGAATGGATTTTAGCGCCCAATGAATATGTGGTATTTACCGATGAGGTAATTGATATCAAAAACGATTACCCAAGTGGCCGTCATGAGCGGGTGCTAGAGGTGGCTACTAGTAGCTTTTTAACCCTAGATGTGACGGATGAGGATAAGCGAAAATTGGTATTGATTGATCCAAATGGCGATGAAATGGATCGGGTAGAGTTGGTTGAGGAAATGTATTTTGGTTTAATTGATGACATCAATGGCGTAGCCCTAGAGCGAATTAGCTTCACTGACCCCACAAATGACCCCAACAACTGGGCTTCGGCAGCCGAAAATGTGGGTTGGGGAACACCAGGCTATCTTAACTCCCAAAACATTGATAATCCAAAAGGCAATCTAGGCAACGACTGCTTTGAAATTACACCAGAAGTATTTTCACCCGATAACGACGGCTTTGACGATGTGCTCACCATCCATTACACCTGCAACCAAAACAATTTGGTAGCCAGCATCACCATTTACGACTCCAATGGCCGCGAAATTAAGCGATTAATCCAAAGTCAGCTCCTCAGCACCTCAGGTTTCATCAATTGGGATGGCGTGGGAGATAACGGAGAAAAAGCCCGCATGGGCTATTACATCGCCTTTATCGAAACCTTTGGACTTAATGGCGAAGTGAAACGCATGAAGAAAGCTTTTGCCGTTGGGGGGAGGTTTTAAGCGCATTATTGGAGGAAAAGAGAATAACCCTTTCACAGAGGGACTTTACGAACCATCAAGTGGATATACCTCTTCATTTCTTCATAAACTATTGCATATCCCCTCTTCGCCTCCTTACTTTGTTGCCCCAATGAAGTAAATCAGCAAGATTTCATTGGATTTTACCTTCCAACTAAGTACAATTTTGAATCTTGGTGGAAAGTTTTATATTTATGATAACACTCAACTTCATGAGTTTCAAGAGTGTGCCCAATTTACGACTAACTAACAGAACCTTGAGCAAACACATCAAAATAGGTACTCGGAAAAGTAAACTTGCTTTGTGGCAAGCGGAACATGTTGCCCATACA
>JBMYQA010000168.1:0-4561 GCA_049600855.1 Flammeovirgaceae bacterium
TAAATTGGTAAATGGAATTGATCTTATGTATCAATTCAAGTTCTTAACGTAGAGCTTATTTACTAATTATTTATTGATAAAAAATATTCACGCTTGAATTTTATGCTGATTAAAGCATTAAGATTCAAGCGTGAGTGTTTTAATTAAATGATAAGAGACTGTTTGATCGTTGCCTTTCGGTCAGTTTTAGCTGAAAGAAAAAGTTCAACAGGTCTTGAAGATAAGCCCCTAACCATACAGAGCTAAAAACTCTTGTGCTCATATATCTTTTACCAAATCTTATGAAAATGGAAATTAAAAGAGTATTCGATCTTCTCTATCATCAAAAACAACGATACAACCTCTCTGACGCATTAAATTTTAAGAAAAATGGTGATTGGTATTGTTACAGTACTCAAGATTTTATTGATATCGTAAATCGAATGAGTGTTGGTTTATTGAAGTTAGGGTTGAAAAAAGGAGATAAAGTGGCGTTGATTTCCAATAATCGGCCAGAATGGAACTTTATCGACTTCGGTGCGCAACAGATTGGCGTGATCACTGTGCCCATGTATCCGACCATTTCGGAAGAAGATTACCATTACATCTTCAATCATTCGGAAGTGCAATATGCCTTTGTGGGAGATCAAGAGATTTTTGAGAAAACCCAAAGCGCAGCTGAAGGGACAAAGATTAAGGAAATTTACAGCTTTGACGAGCTAGAAAACTGTAAACATTGGCATGAAGTAGAAGATTTGAGTGAAGGAGAAGATCTTGACCAATTAGAAGAACACAAGAAAAGCGTAACTCCTGAAGATTTATTGTCCATTGTATATACATCGGGAACTACAGGGCGACCAAAAGGGGTAATGCTTAGTCATAGCAATTTGGTATTTAATACCGTGAAATCTAGCATGCGCATTCCCAAAGAGCTGAAATGGGGGAAATCGCGGGTATTGAGTTTTTTACCACTTTGCCATATTGCTGAGCGGGGACTCATATTTTTAGATATTTATATCGGAGCCTCCATCTATTATGCAGAAAGTATCGAGAAAGTTGCGGATAACATCAAGGAAGTGAAGCCAAATTACTTCTTCTCCGTACCTCGATTATTGGAAAAGGTATATGACAAGATCATGGCAAAAGGGCAAGATTTACCTCCTTTACAACGAGACTTGTTTATGTGGGCTGTAGATTTAGGCTTAAAGTATGATCCAAATAGAAATCAAGGATTAGTGTATAACCTACAACGAGAAGCAGCGAATTACTTAATTTTTAGCAAATGGCGAGAAGCACTCGGAGGGGAGTTACAGTTCATCTTAAGCGGAGCAGCGCCATTGCAGCCTAAGCTGGCCAAAATATTTTGGGCTGCAAATATTAAAGTGGTAGAGGCTTACGGCTTAACCGAAACTTCTCCAATTATTGCCGCCTCTATTCCTACACACAAGGGCATTCGAATTGGTTGTGTGGGAGCCATCCAAGATGGGGTAGAGGTGCAAATTGCTGCGGATGGTGAAGTGTTGTGTAAAGGTGGAAATGTGATGCAAGGCTACTACAAAGACCCTGAGAAAACAGCAGAAGTGTTACACGATGGGTGGTTTCATACAGGAGATATCGGCGAAATTATAGAAGGGAAATACCTCAAAATTACCGATCGAAAAAAGGAAATGTTTAAAACCTCAGGAGGCAAGTACATTGCCCCTGGCTATATGGAAAATGTTTTCAAACAATCCCTCTTTATTGAACAAATGGCTGTAGTTGGGGCAAATCATAAGTTCCCAGCAGCCCTCATTGTGCCCAACTTTGAGGCCGTAGAAGATTGGTGTAAACAAGAGGGCATCAAATACACCAGCAAGGAAGAAATGATTCACGATCCGAGAATCATTGAAAAGTTTGAGCAAGAACTGGCTGAATACAATAGCCAATTTGGAAAATGGGAACAGCTTAAAAAGTTTGTGCTCTTAGCTCAAGATTGGAGTGTAGAGTCAGGTGAGCTAACGCCTACCTTAAAATTGAAACGCAGAGTGATTGATAAGAAGTATCGGGATAAAATTGAAGGAATTTACGAAGAGTTAGCCGTGAATGGTTAACCTTACCATAAGCAACTTATTTTCGCCACAGTAAGGGAAACCTAATTGTGGCTTTTTTGTTATAACAACGTTAGAGACTGTTTGAAATTTTTATTTTGTTATAACAACGTTAGAGACTGTTTGAAATTTTTAGAAACTTAAAATTAGCAATCATGAGCTTGGTTCAGGAATTCAATGAGAATCGTAGTCGCTTAAATGAGAAAGTGCTGGCGACCAATGATAAGGTGATCAAACGCATTTTTAGCATCGACTCTTTTGCATTTAATGAAGGAACGTTGGATGCGAAGTCGAAAGAGTTGATTGGCTTAACGTGTTCGTTGGTATTGCGTTGTGATGATTGTGTAAAGTATCACTTAGGCAAAGCGCAAGAAGTGGGTTTGGGTAAAGAGGAAATTACCGAAGCCATGTCCATCAGTACACTCATTGGCGGAACGATTGTGATTCCCCATCTACGAAGAGCGATCGAATACTTGGATGAATTATTTGAGGTAAATGAATAATAAGCGATTATTTCGTTGATGAATTAACAGAAAGACTTCTTATCAAACTTCTAAAAAGATGAGCATAGCCAAAGCATATAATAGTTGGTCGGAAATTTATGATACGAATCGCAATAAAACGAGGGATTTAGATCAAAAAGTAACACAGGAAGTGCTGTCAAAATATCGCTTTGAAGAGGTGTTGGAATTGGGTTGTGGCACGGGAAAAAATACCGAATGGTTTGCTAGTAAGGCCAGCAAAGTAACAGCTTTAGATTTTTCAGATGGCATGTTAGCACAAGCCAAGCAAAAGATTACTGCGGCACATGTACATTTCCATCAAGCAGATTTAACCCACAATTGGCAAGTGGAAGATCAGGCGTTTGATTTAGCCAGCTGTAATTTGGTGTTAGAGCACATTGAAAACTTAGTGCCCATTTTTGCGCAGGCGCATCAAAAACTAAAAGTAGGCGGAAAGTTTTTCGTTTGTGAATTACATCCATTCAAACAATATGCTGGCACTAAAGCTCGCTATGAAACAGAAAGTGGGGTAGAGGAGTTAGAAGTATATATGCATCACTTTTCTGAGTATTTACATACCGCACAACAGCACGGATTTACCCTAATAGATGCTCAGGAGTGGTTTGATGGTGACGATCGTAGCACACTTCCGCGATTAATTTCTTTTGTATTTGAAAAGTAAGTTAATCTTGAAGCAATCGTTCTGTTTTTACATGAAATTGAATTTTATTGCCTAAGGAAACTCCCATAGCTACTTTTGAGTTTAGAATTTAGTGAACAAAGTAAAAGAAAAATAAATCTATGTTAGTCGTTATATCCCCTGCTAAAACACTCGATTTTGAATCTAAGCCTGTTATTCAGGATTATTCCCTTCCACTATTTTTAGATGACTCAGAAAAAGTAATCAAAAAGTTGCGATCACTTTCGAAGAAGAAAGTGAAAGAATTGATGAATATCAGTGATAAATTGGTGGACTTGAATAAAGCACGCTATGCACAATGGGATCGACAGTTTGATCCAGAAAATGCCAAACAAGCTGTATTGGCTTTTAAAGGTGATGTGTATGTTGGATTAGATGCGGAGACCTTCTCAGAAGAAGATTTTGAATTTGCACAAAACCACCTGCGTATTCTGTCAGGATTACATGGCGTTTTAAAACCGTTAGATTTAATTCGTCCCTACCGATTGGAAATGGGAACGAAACTTCCTGTAGGTCGCCGAAAAGATTTGTATCACTTTTGGGATAAAAAAGTAACGGAAGTGTTGAACGATAATTTTGAAGAAACGACTAGCAAGGTGTTGGTGAACTTGGCTTCCAATGAATACTTTAAAGTCATCCAGCCAAAATACCTGAAAGGCGAAGTAATCACTCCTGTTTTTAAGGATTTGAAAGGGGATCAATACAAAGTAGTCAGCTTTTTTGCCAAAAAAGCGCGTGGCATGATGGCAGCATTCATCATCAAAAATAAAATTGAAGAAGTAGAACACATTAAAGCTTTTGATACGGAAGGATATGCCTATAATGCAGATTTAAGCAATGGCAATGAATGGGTGTTTACCAGAGGGTAACAAGAATAAATTATAACTACAACTATTCTAGTAGGGGCACTACTTATTTTCAGGTATTTTTTATAAAACTAATGCGGTTTGTTATTCAAAACGGATAATTACTAGCAATTAAGGCCTATATTTAGTCAAAAGAACATTCGTCATCTTTCAAATGTAAAGAATGGAAGAAGCCAATATTCAGCGACTAATAGGAGAAGGCAAATTAGAGGCAGCATTAGCAAAAATTAGTCATCATTATAAGGATGAACCTCATTTTTTTGACTTAGCCATTCAAATTAAGAGTAGGTATTACAGATTAAAAAAAATTAAAAGCCTTGGTTTAATTTCTCAAGATAGTTGTATCGAAGAAGAAAATAAAATTAGCTATGTGATCCAGGCTTTTACAAGAGGGGCTTCTGCAAAAGAAATCGAAGCTCTTGTGAT
>JBMYQA010000168.1:4571-12672 GCA_049600855.1 Flammeovirgaceae bacterium
TTGTGATTGACCTTGATGCTGGAGTGAATCTCACAGGTTTGTTAAAGCATTTCTATTTGTTGCGGTTACCCAAATGGGCATACCTATTATTTTTTGTAGGCTTATTTGTGATGGTGTTGCTATTAGTAGGCATTGGAGGATATTTTGTGAAGAACAATTATGATTCGATACAGACTGCCAGTACAGAGCGCATGGTTGCTATCAAAGGAGGAAGAACAACGATTGGTCAATCAGGCAAAGGGGTAATTGATAATCCGTCACATGAAGTGTTATTAGATGCCTATTGGATCGATCAATTTGAAGTTACGGTAAAGCAGTATGTAGCGTTTTGTAAGACACAGAACTATAAGCTACCAAAAGACCCAAAGTTTCAAACAATGCCGAATTATTTCACCGATTCGCGTTGGGAAAACTACCCTGCTGTAAATGTGACTTGGTACGATGCGCAAAAGTATTGTGATTGCCTCCATAAGCGATTGCCTACTGAAGCCGAATGGGAAAATGCCGCCCGAAATACAACTATTAAAAATGTGAAACAGTTTCAAACGAGTATGGAGAATTATCCAGATCGCTCGCTGCTAGCATACTCACCCAATTATGGAATCATAGAAGGAAAAGCAGATGCTTATCCTTTTACAGCCGAGGTTGGTAGTTTTAGTAAAAATAGTTACCATCTTTTTGATATGGGAGGTAATGTGAGTGAGTGGTGCTTAGATAGTTATTCGAAAGATTTTTACCTAATCGGACAAATTGATAACCCAGTAAATCAAGAAGAATCGGATTATGCCGTGGTTAGAGGGCCTTCTTGGTTAGAATGGAAAGGTGGAAATGTGGCAAAAAGAGATCGGAAAAAGAAAAGTATGGGGTATCGTAATGTTGGCTTTCGTTGTGTAACTACTAATCAATCAAACTAATGGAATCATATTTTGGACAAGAGCGTTCGTTTCAAACACAAATTAATGTGTCTATCTCGCAGCCTTCCATTGAAGATGCAGTAGAGGCGATTAATTCAGGTCAAGTGAGTGACTTAACAGGTACTGTTGATGTATTAACAGAAGGGTTGAGTTCTGCTGAGTACACCGCTGATTGTTATACTTCCTTAGCAAGGATTTACGTAGAAAATCCAGGTCAGCCCATTCAGTTAGACATCATCACTAAATTGGTATGGTCTGAAAGTCCGAATGCATCTATGCTCATGGAAGAATTATTGAGCGATAGCACACAACATAGCATGAGCACACAGTTTGATGAGGGGGTAAAAGAACAATTACTGAGCTTGATGGAGTATCATGTGGATGAGCGTTCCAACAAATTGGTAAGCCAAATTCAAGAACGTGATTTTAATATTCATCGGAGTTTAGATGTGAATGAGTTAAAGCAATGCTTGCCTTTTTGGGACGACAGAGAAGGGGGTGGTGATGGAGATGATGATGAGCTATTTCCAAACCCTGATGTTGGCATCAGTTCTGAGGAGGAGGAAGCAGATGATTCTGAGGATGATGAACGACTAGATTTGGAAAAGCACCTTTCAAGCTGGGCGAATGTTGATTTGGAGTCATTTATGAAAAACTTAGAAGCGCAAATGGCGAAACATGCAGATT
This sequence comes from Flammeovirgaceae bacterium, assembly GCA_049600855.1. Classification (GTDB taxonomy): domain Bacteria; phylum Bacteroidota; class Bacteroidia; order Cytophagales; family Flammeovirgaceae; genus JBMYQA01. The sequence continues at coordinate 6,173 of JBMYQA010000168.1, forward strand.
TTGGTAGAAAAGTGGGCAATATCATTCAACAAAATAGTGCTTTGCGAGACATCGTCACTGCTTCAGTTTTAGATATTGCCACTAAGTATAACACCAATGAATTGGTGATACGAAATACATTGGCTTATTGCCACGCTGTTGGAGAAGATATTGCGATTACACACATGACAGATGCTCAAAAAAGTAACCTTTATCCACGATTGGTCAGCGAAAGTCAATGTGCGGCTGATAAGGTGTTTATAGCGCAAAATGAGTTGCTCACCAGAATGGATGCAGGAGAAATAGTGACCGTAAGCACATTGGCAAATGAAGGGGCATTGGCAGTGCCGATTCTTCTAAACATACGATTTAGTTTGGATTAATTACACCCATTTACGTTTGCATCTTACGTTCTGTAAGCTTTCTTGGTAAAAGACTTCTCCATAAATCTTACTGACTGCACAGCTTTTTAGTAGGGTTTGTATGGGCAACCTATGATTAAAATCTATAGCATAAACACCTATCAATATGAATATTATTAAGCGATCAATTTATAGTGTAACTGATTTTTTAAAGGGAAATAAGTTTCCCTTTAAAGTTCCGCCATTGTATGAATCGCCCAAAGTACCGCAATTGCAAGAATGGTTAGAAGAGCCTTTTGGGTTGATTAATGGCAATAATATTTGTGTGTGGTTTTATACAGATGAGCAAGGAAATATCGTAGAAGTATTGGAAGCTGGACATTCCAACGGGCATGTATGTGGAAAAGTAACCGCTTTATTTATTGAAACCTTAGCTAATTTAGAGAATTATGTGTTAAGGCTATTCAATGCAGGTAGTTTATGGATACAAATGGATCGGATTATTGATGCGGATCAAGCATTATTAAAACGATTACGCAATGATTTAAACTTTTTAAAGTCTGCAACAGGGTTAGTCCAAATCTTTATTAAGAAGAAAGCGATACTAGATGATTTTAGAAATCAACTGGAGCAAGATCGACTCCAACACAGTAGAGCTAAGTTAGGGAAAGTACATTCGAATATGGGTAATCCACGTTCCAGAACGTGCTTATTAGATTACGTTCCTTATAAAAATACGCTAACGAATAAACCCATTTCATTTATCATTGAGGAAGACGATTATCGTACAGATACTTATGACGAGTTGGAAAAGTTACACGCAAGTTCTTTACAAAACTTGAGGATGGTAGACATCATTCATCGGGCAAGAACTTACTGTGAGTGGTTGAGTCGCGATGTAATCGAATTGGTTCAAATGGTGGAGCACAGCAAAAAACTCACACCAGAAGAATGGCACTTCGATGCGATTCCTTACTCAGGCATGCGCGATTATTATACGGCTTCAACATCTAGTGGAAAGGAGAATGACCTTGATTTTATGGCGATTAAAAAGTTATATGTCCAATGGATGAAGAAGTTTCAAGGAAATGAAGCGGTGAGGCTAGATTGTTTTCAGCGCTTGAAAACGAAAATTGAGGCATGGCAAGCAAAGCATGAGGGAGAAGAACTCAACTATGGTTTTACCAATTTTAAAGAGCGGTATCAGCGCACAAGTCCCCATTTTATTTTGGAGGATTTTGATTGGATCATTCAGATGGTAGAAATTATTATTCTCGATTATGAAGATGAAAAGTTTGCTATTCATAAAGTATGGTTCGAGGTATTCCAACAGATTGCTAATCACATTTATGACACCAAATTGAATCGCTGCTTCAATGAAGTGTTTAACCCCAAATACATTACGAATCTGCGTGATTTATGGGTGCGGCTATACCAGTTTGTGGAAGAGTTAGTAGAGAGCCATACGGAATTATTCCCACAAAAATTAAAAGACGGTATTCCAGAAGTATTCCAAAAACTTCACGAAAAAAAGGATTACCTCCGCAAATCCAATCGACTAGAGTTTCATCGAACCGTCAATCATTCCGTTTTACTCGATGCCATGCTGCGTGGTTGGCCATCTTATTTTTTGAGCACAGAAGAGCTACGGAATTTATACGATCAATGGTTAGTAGAAGTCCGAGAGGCTATTTGGAAGAAAATTTATACACAACTCAAAAGACAACGGGTTAAGTTATTGCCTTTTATTGAGAATAATGTGTGTTTTGAAATTGAACAAATTGATCAAAAGGTTCGCCTCATTCCCTTATTTTGCATGAATTCAGAACATTATTGGAGCTATACACACCCAACAATAGGAACGCAACACTATGTAACGCCGTGGGCCTATCGCAAATTGCATCAATCATCAAGTAAAGCGTTACCACACCACCTTGACCATATTTGGTCACATTTAGAACAAGAATCTTTTGAGGAGTTAAATGACGCGTTTAAGCAAGCCATTCAATGTAATCCGATTTTAGCGTGCTCTCGCTTTTTTGCCCAATTTTGGAGCTATTTTGGAACTATCGCCGATCAAAATGTTGCAGTAGCTTATGAGTTTCAGGAAGCAGTATCTTTAATTCAGGAAGCAACGCATTATGAACATGGACGAGAGAAATTAAAATTATTCTACGAAAAGCATCCGCAGCTTTTAGTTGAAGTCCCTTTATTTTTAGCCTATTATGCTGAAGGGTATCAAAAAAAGCAACAGTTGCTTCAACAATATCACTTACTCATCGAGCAAAAGAACGATTACTATGATACCTTAAATCAATTGATCAATACTCATGAGGTGTGTCGATTGGTTCATGATGTAGGCTGGGAAAGGTACAACCATTTGGGTATTTATCAGCATGAAAATTTAACCAATTATGGTCATTTCTTGCAGTATCACTTAAATGTGATTGAAGGGAAAAATGCAGAAGAGATTCTACAATACATCATTAAAACGGCTGTTAATACCAATTTGATAGCTAGCATTATTAATAGTGGCTTAGTGCAAAACACAGACACGCTTAACGTACTGACCTTAGCAAGTTACTTTAGAGCACCTTTTAAGCAAGCATTAGATAAAGATGGGGAAGCTTGGCGAGCAAAATTTAGTGAATTGAATCAGCAAATTGAAGATGTTGATGCCTTGATATGGGAAGAACTTGCCCAAAATTCCTATTTTCAACAAGCAAAAAAATTAGATCCGGAGTTTTGTGAAGAGGTACTCTCAGAGCAACAATTAAAGTATTCGTATCATTACCAAAACACCTTTGAACCGTACACCTACTTAAACATTGCAGAGAGCAAAATGCGATTATCACTCAAGCTAAGGCAGTGGCATGAAAAACAAAAAAATGTAAAAATTGAGGATGTAAGGTATTTAGCGCCTTCTTTCTTTGAATTATTGGATGGCTTGAAAGCAGAAACGATGGGATTTGACTCTGAAAGCGAGAAAAAAATAGAGAGTTTAAAAGATGTAAAACTTAAGGCGCTCATTGCTGAACCTACCAGAGAAGATTCGCTAGTGCGCTTAGATTTAATTTCAATTGCCAATAACCTTTCCAGTGAATTTGCAACGGAGTCATTTAGAAGGTATCAACGGAGCTATTTAAGTTTGCCGTTTTATACGCCCGCATATATGAAGTACATGGAACTGAGGTTTCAGGCTGATCCTGCATACGTTAACATGTTAACTGAACTCACCAAAAGGCAAATTCCTTTAGGCTTTATTTTAGCCGAATTAGACTACCGTATTGAGAAAGATACAGCATATAAGGGAAAGTTTGTCCCTTCTAAAATTGAGTTAGTAAATCAAAAAATTACCGTTTACAATCATGAAGAAGAGGTGGTGGTGATGATTTCACTTGGAAAGCAAGATGAAAAATTAAGGACACACATCAAACAAGAAATTGAAACAGTGGCTTTCCGAACGACAACACTAAATGGATTAGGATCTTCTTTAGCTCAACGATTACTAAACTCGTGGGTAAAACCGACGCAAAAAGGGCAACTCCTTCAACGATTGATCAAAGATAACTTGATGGCTTTGGTGTATATTTTTGCCTACACGCCTGCTCGGGTATCACCAAATTTAAAAAATGAAATTTTAGGCCATTGGGTAGATGAAAAGCTTGCTTCAAGCTTTCAAGATTTATATGCTTATTACAAACCGCTCGAAGCGAAGGAATTATTAGATACCATAGCATCTATGGATTTTGTTCAGAAAATTGAGATGAATCCAGATCACATACTAGCACAAGTTCGTGCGCAAGAAGGGTATGAGTTGGTCTGATGCATATTGCCATAAAAAGAAAAACAGGAGCTGTAGACTCCTGTTTTTGTTATGAGATAAACTTCAGGAAATGTGACAGAAAGTCTGTGAACTTGATCCTAAAGTACATGAAGTGGCGTTTAAACAAGCGCTCTTCCGCCTGTAGATTTCTTTACAAACTCTCCCCAAGTTAAGTTCTGCTTGCCAGGCTTCCAGCTTTTGGCCTTGTTAATCAACATTTTAGCAGCATGCTTCAATACCCATTGGAAGTTATCTTCACCTACAGAGAAATTGTCAGCATCTGGTGCAGGGTTACAGAAGTCAATGGGGTATAATACGCCATCGCGCACAGCAATTTCAACAGTGTTGAAATCGTAACCTAGCATTTTATTGATCTTCAATACCAATTCGACTAATTGCTTGTGCAACTCAGGCTCAACAACCGCATCATCACCTCTTAAGTAACGCTCATGGAAAGGATTTCTTGGTTCATAAGGCATGATCAATACGTCTTTTCGGTCTAAGCAATAGCAACGGTAGTACGATTCAAACTCGATGTTTTCTTGCAACATCATTACCAACTGCCCTGTTTCTCCCCAAGCTTTAAAAAGCTCTTCAGCATTGTGTACTTTGTATACGTTTTTCCATCCTCCGCCATCAAATGGCTTAAAGAATGCGGGGAAGCCTACATATTCAAAAATCGACTCATAATCTAAAGGCAAAGCCAAGTTGCGGAATGAATCTGAACTGGTATCGGTAGGGCGTTCGTGAGAAGGCAACAATACCGTTTTAGGCACAACAATATTAGAAGCTTCCAGTAAGCTATTATTGAAAAACTTCTCATCAGCACTCCACCAAAATGGGTTATTCATTACCGCAGTACCTCCTAAGGCAGCATTTTTCAAGTAGGCTCTGTAAAAAGGAACATCTTGAGAAATACGATCTAGGATTACGGCATAATCAGTAGCTGCACCCTGAACAAGTTTGTCAATGAAAACGGGCTCAGCAATAATATCTTTTTCTCCCTGAGAATTGATGTAGTCGATTAATGCAGGAGGGAAGGTATTTTCCCTACCAAAAAGAATTCCTATTTTCTTAACCATAGTAGGCGTTATTAAAGGTTTTAAGGATGCTTGATTTATTTAAAAGGCCTTAGTGCTAAAGCTACTTAAGACAGAAATTAATACTGAACCATGGAAAGGTAATGAGGGAACATCTCCCGCCATACTGGCCAATCGTGGCTGCCTGCACGCACGTCTAACCAGTGTGGAATACCTTTCATATTTAAGATATTTGATAAATTATAATTGTCACCTTTGCAGCTATCATACTCCGCACAACCTAAAGCAATACCCATATGCTTAATGCCATGCCACATACTGCCGGCTTGTAAACCTCCGATGAAATCTACTGGGTTGTTAAAATAGCAAGTTTCATTGTAAAAACCATCTAAAAACATACGGATGTCAAAGGCCCCGCTCATACTGAAGAGGTAGCTGGTGTCGTAAGGGAATTTAAAAGCGAAATTGGCGGCATGATATCCTCCAAAACTACACCCTGCAAAAATAACCTTAGGTTGGCTCGTTTCTACCCGAGCCCGATAAACGACCTCATTCATAATCATTCGCTCATAAGCCAAATGAGTGCGAACACGATCTAAGGGATGAATGCGCTTATTGTACCAACTGCGCGAATCAATGCTGTCAGGACAGTATACTTTGACCAAGCCTTTTTCGATGTACCATCGAATGGATTCAATTAATTTGAAATCTTTGTTCTGATAATATTTCCCCATGGAGGTAGGAAATAAAATGATTGGAATTCCTGCATGGCCAAAGGAGAGCATTTCCATATTGGTGCTCAAGTAGCCTGTATACCATCTCGTGTACTCTTCTCTCATTTATATCTGTTTTGGACTAAATCTGATTGTTAGCCTATGAAACCATGAACATGAGTCTGAGTTGTTTCTGTTAAGTTTGGATTTTACTGCGATTACGCGCTTAGTACTTAGTCTGATGATGATTTGTGAAGTTCTTGTGCAGCTGATTGTAAAACCGCAACAAAGGTCTAATAATTGTATTTATTGGGCAATAGATTTTATGATTATTTTTGGTTGAAGCTACTGTAACGTTTGCAAAGTGGATATTTATTAGGGTTGAAACTGTATTATTTTGATATTTTGCAGGTTTTGTATCTTCGCTAATAGCCCTTTTTTTAAAACGAAAAGGGTTTAAATTACCAAATAAACAGTAGTTTGGGTAATAGCAGATACAGCTCATAAAAAATGAAAATATGAATATGAAGTTGTCTAAAGTATAAACTCACAGTTTAAACTGTTCGCTTTTACTTCATAC
>JBMYQA010000169.1:0-12670 GCA_049600855.1 Flammeovirgaceae bacterium
TCAGAAACGCTGTATGTCAAAGTCATTTATGCACATTACCAACAAGGCTTAGCCATTTTGGAGTTAATGGGCGAATGGAATGACACCTTGTATAATGATGTGATGTTCTTAAAAAGGGAAGTAATTTCCCCCATGATTGATGAAGGAATTACAAAATTTATATTGATTGGTGAAAACATTCTTAACTTTCATGGATCAGATGATTGTTACTATGAAGAGTGGTTTGAAGAAATTGAAGATGGCTGGATTGCCGCTGTAAACTTTCGCGAACATGTACTAGAGGAATGGAAAAACTATAACATTGATTGGTACATTAACTTTGGAGGCGACCTTGATGTGGTAAACTGGCGTACCTTAAAACCATTAAAATTCTATCAAATTATTAATGATTTAATTACGAGAAGAATAGAATTGACCTAATTGTCCCCTCTTTTTCCCCAAATATTTTTCATTTTTTATAAAAAATCACCGATTTCCGTGAGGTTTTGCATGATTATATATTTGACCTTTGTAGAAAGGAATCCATTCTTTGGAGCCCATTTTATCCATTCTTCAGACAAAGACCGCAATTTTTTCCCCTTTTGTTAGGGGCTTTTTTTTGCCCTTTATTGAGGGCTTGTCTAAGCTACTTGCCATCAAGGATATTCTCCATCTATTGTGTGATTAATTTCTATTGTCACACAAAATTCTAATTGGCGGCTCAGCTGGATCTAAAAACGTCACAGGGCGACAGGCATACCCCTCTTGCGCTAAGGAGTAAATCATAGTGGGTTTGCCCTTAAACAATTTTCCTACCCATTGCCACTGGATAGTATCTTGCTTTTTTTCTCCTTTAATGGTTAAAGTTGTTGGCCATGAGCCATTTCTATAGGGTACCCTTTCATGAAAAACAATCTGTTTATCAGCATCAAAAGCCATAAAATAGTAAGCGTCAATGCGTACTTTTCCATGTACTTCCCGCTGCAACCTTTGGGCATAAAAATCCAACTGATCAGTAGAAAATGCAAATACGTGATCACTGCCTGTCAATAATTTCATGAGATTCTTTGGCAATAAATCAAAGTTGAACTGTTCTGGAAGTGCTTCTTGTGATATTCTCTCCCAAATCATAGGCTTCACGTGCCCTGTTTGAAAAATATTCTTCGATCCTATATAAACTAAATTAAGGCTGTTTGCACCGTGCTGATTACCCAAATAATCGTCAGGTAATTTAAGTCCAAGCTGATAATTCATAGCTTCTACATCCTTGTCCCCTTTATGGTACCATTCTACGGTTGCCATTAAGGGTAAATCCTTCACCTGGTAAGTGTATATTGAGTCTAAAGCAAAGTTGTAGATAAACAACTGGTTTGCTTCGGAAATTCCTAAGCCATTCAGAAAGCTTGATTTATCTGCTTCAGTAAGCAAAAAGTTATCCTGTCCCAAGCGTTCTGTCGGAATCAATTTCTCTAATTCGCTTTCGTATTGATATCGCTCTGACAAATTCACAAAAGCGCCTAGCTGTTTATAGTCATTTTGCTCCCAGCTGTGATAGGTAGTCGCCAAATAGAGTTCGATATCAGCATACTGATAAGATGACGACAAAAGCGTATTTATCATATAAACCGTATCTTGGTCTTTTTGGATGCCAAACCATTCTCCTTTTAAACTATCATTCTGAACAAATACACCTGTATGCTCAATCACCGTTACAAGTGTATTTAAAGGAATTTCACCTACTATTTCCCCATTCGGTTCAGCACAATACTCCGCGCCAGTTTTCACTTTTACATAGTAGGTTTGCGGTCTGATTGAATTGGTTTCAATGACTTCTTCTCTCGTTGTGCTCGTTAAAGAATCTGATGTTACAATTTCACTTTGTAATATTTCCTTCTTGGATTGAACTTGCTTTTCTTGGCAAGCCAAAACAAACATTAAAAGTAAGTAAATGAATCGAGTAAGTATTTTCATGGTGTTGGATGATATCACTTAAGTTTAATGCTTTGCTATTCTTTCTCCACAATAAATATCATGCGCTCTGACGACTGTTTATCAAAACAAGAAAGTTCATAATCGCCAAAAAGGTGGAGTAATTTCAGGTGAGCAACTTCAAAATAGCGTCTAAAGTCTTGTTCCGTAAATGCCTGAACGCGCTCTTCAAACTGATACGCCTTCCCCTGATCTTCAAATTCGATCTTCTTGACTATGGCTCCCTCATGAATGTGTCTGCTCAAATGAAACACCAAATCGCCCACTACCACCTCATTTTTATACACCAATGCATCAAGCACTTTATAAGTATTGAAAAAATCAATAACTAATCTTCCGCCATCTTTCAATCCTGCTGCTGCTGCTTGTAAGGCGATGATGTGTTCTTCTTCCGAAGCAAAATAGCCAAAGCTCGTAAACATGTTTAGAATATAATCGAAATATTCCACTTTATATACATCTCGTTTATCGTGAACGGCAAAGTGCAAGCGTTCATTACTAAACTGTTGCGCGTGCTGGATACTTTCTTTAGATAAATCGAGTCCCACAACATCGAAGCCTTTTTGGTTGAGGTAAATGGAATGTCTTCCTTTACCACAAGCCAAATCCATGATTTTGTGCTCAGGCGTAATGTGTAAAAAGCTAGAGAGATTATCCATAAACCGCTGTGCTTCGGTATCATCTCGGTGCTTATATAAAATATGATAATAAGGAGAGTCGAACCACTCGTCAAACCACTCCTTCGACTTTGTTTTAGTAGTATTCATCGAAAAACAATGATTGTTTCGGCAAAGATAAACAGGACGCTAAAATTACACGCTACCTCAAAAAGAAAAAGCCACTTTCTCAAGGAAAATGGCTTTCAACCTCTTGAGGTTGTTTAAAGTCATTACTATTTATACCAAAATCCTTACAGGATCTTCGAGTAAACTCTTAAATGTTTGTAAGAATGATGAACCAACTGCACCATCTACTACTCGGTGGTCGCACGACATGGTTACTTTCATGACATTTCCTATCTTAATCTCACCATCTTTCACAATTGGTGTTTGCTTGATTCCTCCTACAGCCAAAATACAAGCATCTGGCGGATTGATGATGGCTGTAAATTCTTCAATACCGAACATGCCTAAGTTGGAGATGGTAAACGTATTGCCTTCCCAATCGGCTGGTTGCAATTTTTTCTCTCGTGCTTTCTTGCCCAATTCTTTTACCTCACCAGAAATCTGCGATAAAGATTTAGAATCCGCAAATCGAACAACAGGTACTAAAAGTCCCTCATCCACGGCTACGGCAACACCAATGTGAATGTGATCGTTGTAACGGATTTTATCACCTAGCCAAGAAGAGTTTACTTGAGGGTGCTGTCGCAATGATGCGGCGACTGCTTTGATGATGATATCGTTGAATGAAATTTTTACAGGAGCAATTTCATTCATTCCTTTTCGTGCCTCAATAGCCTTATCCATGTTAATTTCCATGGTGAGGTAAAAATGAGGCGCGGTAAACTTACTTTCTCCCAATCTGCGTGCAATGACTTTACGCATTTGGGACACGGGTTCTTCCGTAAAGCTTTCTTGGCCAACTGGTGCTGATAACACTCCCGTTGATGCGGCACTTGCCGTAGTAGGTACAGGCACATAATTTTCTACATCACGCTTAATCACTCGACCATGATCGCCCGTGCCAGGAATTTTGCTGATGTCAAAGCCTTTCTCTGCTGCTAAGCGTTTTGCTAAGGGAGAAGCTTTTACCCGACCTCCATTTGATGTGGCAGGAACGGTTGCGGTTGCGGTTTGTGCTGTTGCAGCAGGGGCACTCGCCTTGGCAACTTCTTGCTTAGGCGCAGGTGCTTCTTCTTTTTTAACTTCTTCCTTTGCAGCCTGATTTTTTGCTGCTAAGAGTGGTTGATAATCTGTTCCAGCTTCACCAATAATGGCAATAATGCCATCTACAGGAACCGAACCACCAGCTTCTACGGCAAGGTATAGAATCGTACCATCTGTATAATTATCTAGCTCCATGGTAGCCTTATCCGTTTCAACTTCGGCTAAAATGTCACCAGAACTTACGACATCTCCTACTTTCACCAACCAAGAAGAAATCACTCCTTCCGTCATGGTGTCACTCATTCGAGGCATGGTAATTACTTCAGCAGGAATGGATGAGGTATCGATGTCTGCTGCTGCGGAACTTTCTACAACCTCTTCAGTAGTTGTTGTCGTTTCAGCCGCAGCACCATTTCCTACATTTCCACCTTGGTGTTGACTGAGAATTGCCTGAACATCCTCTCCTTCTTCACCAATAATGGCAATCAGACCATCAATGGGTACTGCCTCTTTTTCTTGTACGCCAATGTATAAGATGGTACCATCTTCGTAACTTTCGAGTTCCATCGTAGCTTTATCGGTTTCGACTTCAGCCAATATATCTCCCGAGCTTACTTGATCTCCCACTTTCACTAACCAAGATGCGATCACCCCTTCTGTCATGGTGTCGCTCATTTTGGGCATGGTAATTACTTCAGCCATAATATCCTGTTGAAATGTATATGCGTTTTTCTTTTACTCCGTAGTCAACAACTCGTTGCTATTTTCCTGTTCAAAAATAGTAGAAACTAATGAAATCGAAAGCCTTATTACTTTCTTTAAAAGGATTCTACTTTTTTTCAATAAGTTGTAGCTTAAAATTGTTCATTTTTAGGTGTAAATCTCTATGCAAATTTGGTAATTTCTAACATAAAAATATGGCATCGTTTGCATTCGCCCACACAAATAACTGAACTTCCTCCTATCTTTGCGATAAATGATGATTTCAAACATGCCAATTTGAATAGAAAATAGCGATTGGCATTTTAATTTTCTTATGGCAGAGCAGCAATTACCAAGTGCTTTCGTAGCACGCATGCAGGAGCAACTAAGGGAAGAATACGAACAGTTTATCGAAGCATTACAAGCTGATCGCGTGATTTCTTTGCGCATTAATCCAACTAAAACCACTTCACAATTTGATGAACAGGAATTCGTGCCTTGGTGCAAAGAAGGGCGCTATTTGCCAGAACGCCCAACCTTTGTAAAAGACCCGCTCATCTTCGCAGGAGCGTATTACGTGCAAGAAGCCTCTTCCATGTTTGTCAGTAAAGTGATGCGGCAAGTGCTGGATTTAGAGCGTCCACTGAAAGTATTAGACTTGTGTGCCGCACCAGGCGGTAAAAGCACGTTAATTAGTTCCTTATTAACCGAAGACAGTTTACTCATCTCCAATGAATTGGTCAGTAAACGCGTAGTCCCTTTAGTAGAAAACTTAGAACGTTGGGGCAATGCCAATACCATTGTTACGAGTAATAGTGCAGAAGATTTCAGTCCCTTAAAACACTTTTTTGATGTGGCTGTAGTAGATGCCCCTTGTTCGGGAGAAGGGATGTTTCGCAAAGACCCTAAAGCCATCCAACTATGGTCGGAGCATTTGGTCAATATGTGTGCGGTGAGGCAACAACAAATTTTGGAAGATATTGCACCAGCTATTAAACCTGGTGGCTATTTAATTTACAGTACGTGTACTTTTGCTCCCCAAGAGAATGAAGCGCATATGCGTTGGCTATTAGCATCTGGTGAGTTTGAACCCGTAGACATTGATATTGAGGCAAGTTGGGGAATTACCACTACGCAAGTCGCACATGAAGGAAAGCAAGCCACAGGTTACCGCTTCTACTTTCATAAAAGCAAAGGCGAAGGGTTTTTCCTAACCTGCTTCCGCAAGAAAGGAGAAGATTGGGGACGAACGAAAATTAAATCAAAGAAAAGAGTGAAGGTGGAGTTTTTGCCAAAAAAATACCGTTCCATCATTGAGAAATGGTTAGAAGAACCCGAAAAGTTTGATTTCCTGATTGATGATGACCAAGTTTATGCCTTACCCAAATCTATGGTAACTGATTTTAAGTTCTTAATCAACTTTTTAAAATTGAAAAAATACGGTGTTCAGCTTGGGAAATTTAATGGTAAAAAACTCATTCCCTCGCATACGTTAGCGATGAGCCAGTTACTCCCTAAAGGTTTCCCTAAACTGGAACTCACTTATGGCGAAGCCATTCTTTACTTGAGAAAACAAGAACTCAAAACAGCTACTCAACAGTTGAGTGGTTGGGCTTTAGCGCAATATCAAGGCCATACACTGGGGTGGTTAAAAGTTTTACCCAATCGCATTAACAACTTTTATCCAATGGAGTTGCGATTGAGAAAAGAATTTTAAGAGGCTGTGATTTAAAATGATTGGTTAGTATCAAATCAGTTTTATAATATTGCGCTTATTCAGAATGGGTAATTCTAACGACAATCGGTGATTTATGAGCACAGCTACCATTATTTCATTTGCTACTCAAAAGGGAGGTTCGGGTAAAACCACCTTATTGATGCTTACCGCAGCAGCACTTCACAATCGAACAGATAAAAAAATATTGGTAGTTGATTCTGACCCACAGCGTTCAGTCAAAGATATTTCTAAAAGCGAGTCAGAAGGAAATGCGAAAGGCTATGATGTATTTGCCTTTAATTGGTATCAACCCAATCCTGAGGTAAATTTCGAGAAAGTCTTAAAAATTGCACGTGAAAAGTACGATGTTATTTTGATGGATGTTCCGGGTAATTTGCGCGGAAAGGAACTCTATTACAGCATTATGTTTTCCGATATTGTGATTGTACCTATTGTTGCCAGTACCCTAGACATCAATGCGACCTTAGGTTTTTTAGAAAAACTGCCTGAGATGAAAGAAAAGCAAGGAGGTACTTTAGAAGTTTTTGGCGTAATTAATAAAAAGGACGGAACCATAGAACACAAAAACTTGTATCGCCTCGCTGGTATTGGTGGGATGAGTATTTTTTACTCTCCAATTTCAAACCTTGCGCGCTACAAACGTGGCGTTTCCACCATTTATGACATTGCCAACCCAAATGACCGGGAAGACGAATTCAATCGTTATTTTGATGAATTTCGGGCAAAATGTTTCTTTTAAGCCCTAAATTGAGGTTTAACTACTCCAAAAAACAATTCCTCTCCTTTCCCCTCGTTAATTATTAAATAGGTAAATTTCTTACATGCATATTTAAGCCAATCGAATAAATAGTTGAACCTTCATTCCAATATTTTAGTATATTTAGTTGTGTTACAATATACACCTAATATGTTATAACCTTACAGCAAAATCAACTTGCATCCATTTTTTACCCAAAAACCTGAATCAATGAGCCGCAACTATGCATACCGATTGATTGTAGATCGAGAAAACACAAAGTTGTTGTTAACCAATACCTTTGCGCGTTGTACTACATTCTCCACCAATACCTTAGAGTTTCCAAATGGCGAAACCATGGAAGGCCCCTTTAGCGGAGGCATTTCTGTAGGCAAAAGACACCGTTTCTCAGGAAGAATTGCTAATATCACACTTCCTGTAGCCATGACCTTCGAAACGGATGAATACTTACACAAAACCAACTTTGCCCAAGGCCAGCAAACTACCATTGAGTTGATTCATATTGAAATTTTCTTGGGAAATAAATACACATTTGTCAACTACAAAGCCAGCAACTCAAAAATTAGTCGATTATTTGAACACTCGACTTCCATCAAATCGTCTTTTCAAACATTAGCTGAAGATTCCAAGTGCCTGTTGTCTTTCTTCGATAAGCAAGAAGCTACCTGCTATTTACTGGATGATTTAAACACACCTATCCCGTGCAATCAGCAATATAAACCCAATCCTATTTTCGAAAAACCCGATCGTTTAGACTTTTATGCAGAGTCTTTTTTAGAAAATGCACTCAGCTCTTAAGGTTTACCAAGGCTTCACGGGTATTTTTTGTAAATTCCTTGCGTAATATTACTAATGACAATATTTTCGTTTATACCTAAATCATTCCAATTTGGATATTATGATACGATATGAACGACTAGTAGTCCTTTGTTTATTGTTATTGCCAATTTCAGTGTGTGCGCAACAACAATTGCAACACGAAAAAAAGTATTTTCAAACGCCCGATGGCAAGATTTTTTGGAACGCTGAGCTTCCATTTTTTATTAGTATTTCATCTAACAAAGATGGTTCGAATGGCTTATTGCTACAGAATACAGAATCGTCAAAATCAAACTATGATTCGCTTTATTTCACAGGACATGGTAAACACTACCTCAAGCGTTCAACAAGTAATGCCAATCGTTGGCGCGAAGAAGCATTTGGGATACAAGTAGATGGCAAAGCTCCTGTTGCCTCGATTGTATTTGAAGGCGCTCCCAAGTATGTCAGTGGTGGAGTCACTTATTACGGAAAAGGGCTAACGGCAACCATTACGGCAAAAGATCAAACAGACATGTCGGGAGTCGATAAAATCCTTCAATCCATTGATGCCGCAGCATATACGGATTATACCAATACGCTCATTTTGAATACTGAAAAACCGTATGATTTAAAATTTTATTCGGTAGACAAAGTAGGCAATGTGGAGTCTCCCAAAAATCGCCGATTTACGGTAGACCTTACCGCACCAACGGTAAATTATACCCTTTCTGGCGATCGCATTGAAGCCCAAAATATTTTATCTCCTCGCAGTAAAATTGAGCTGACCGCTCAAGATCCCATTTCCAAAGTAAAACGCACGAGTTACCAATTTGACCAAAAAAGTTACAATACCTATGTTAACCGCGTTTCTACTGCTAGCCTTACTGACGGTGATCATACCTTTTACTATAAGTCGATTGATAATGTGGAAAACGAAACGAATGAAGCCAGCTACAGCTTTTATTTAGATCGTACCGTGCCTGTAATTACAGCAGAAGTTGAAGGGGATTTGTACCAAAATAATGGCATCAGCTATATTTCCTCAAGAAGTCGAATTCAGTTAAGCGCTACGGATAATAAGGCTGGCGTAAAACAAATAGATTTTTTGATTGATGGCACTGGTTTAACCACTTACAGCGCTCCTTTCCCGATTGATAAAAATCAGGGCAAACATCGCGTAAGCTATTACGGAATTGACAATGTAGAAAATAAAGGGAGCGCAAAAACCGATGCGACCATGAATAATCTATATTTAGATTTAACTTCCCCAAAGATTAATCTTTTTTTTAGCGGCCAACAATTTAAAACACGTGATACAGTATTTATAAATGGGGAAACGAAAGTGAATATTACTTCTAAAGATGGACAATCGGGCGTTCAATTGATTAATTATAAAATGGATGGCCAAGGTGAGGTCAGTTATGGCAGTCCTTTTACGGTGAATCAAGCGGGCGCACATCAAATTGTATATTCCTCGAAAGACCAGGTGAATAATGCATCA
Source organism: Flammeovirgaceae bacterium (assembly GCA_049600855.1). Classification (GTDB taxonomy): domain Bacteria; phylum Bacteroidota; class Bacteroidia; order Cytophagales; family Flammeovirgaceae; genus JBMYQA01. Next base: position 9,297 of record JBMYQA010000169.1, read on the forward strand.
GAAGCTAGCCATTATTTTGTTGTCGATAATCAAGGACCTGAAATTGTACGCGTTTTTAGCACCAAACCACTGGGTAAGCATACGGAAAATGGGATCACGATGGATAAATACCCTTCACATAATAGCATTTTCTTGGCTGCTTCCGATGATGTTGTGGGCGCAAAAACCATCTATTACTCGCTTGATGGCGCTGTCGAAAAAGTATATACTACTCCCATTGTAACGGGCAAAAAAGGCGTACGCACCTTAAAGATTAGAGTCATTGATCAGGTTAAAAATGAAACAACCGAGAACTTGACGTTTTACATTGAATAGTCAACGGTGCTTCAAGTTTGATTATTTCGTCTTGTTCTTAGCATTCGCGTATCGAATGCTAAGAACAAGGTTTATTAAGCTGCTACTTAGACTCCTCTTCCTCTTTTGCTTCTTTTTCCTCTCTATTAATAATATCAAAGACAATGGCATATTTATAGGCCAAATCGCTAAAGAAGGCGAAACGTCCGGAGCCTCCACCATGCCCCGCAGACATGTTCGTATGCAATAAAATGACATTATCAGAAGTATTATGTGTACGTAGCTTGGCCACCATCTTTGCAGGCTCCCAATAGCTCACTCGCTGGTCATTAATTCCTGTAAAGAAAATCATATTGGGGTAAGCTTGTTCCTTCACATTTTCATACGGGGAGTAGCTATACATATAGTCGAACTCTTTCTTCTCATTTGGATTTCCCCATTCTTCATATTCACCTGTAGTCAGCGGAAGTTGATCATCCAGCATGGTATTGATTACATCTACAAAAGGCACGTCGAGCATGATGGTGTGAAATAAATCAGGCCGCATATTAGCAACTGCTCCCATTAATAAACCACCGGCACTCCCTCCCTGAGTAATGATCTTTCCTTTTTCTGTAAAGCCTTTCTCTATTAACCTTTCTGCACAAGCGATAAAATCAGTAAAGGTATTTTTCTTTTGAAACATTTTTCCCTGCTCGTACCAATGGCGACCCATATCGTTTCCTCCGCGAACATGGGCAATGGCATACACAACACCTCGATCTAATAAAGGGATTGCCTGTTTAGGAAAGGCTAGCCCCTGTCCTGATCCATAGGCACCATAACTTGTTAACCACAAATACTTATGACCTCGCTTAACTCTGTATTTATGATAAACTAGCGTGATGGGTATTTGGGTGCCATCCGATGCAGTAGCCCATACCCGCTCTGACTTTAATGACCGATAACCAGAATAAACAACTGAATCTCTCCATATTATTCGCTGCTTACGGGTTTCCATGTGGTAATGATACCGTTTACTTTTTTCCGTAAGTGAGCTGTAACTGATTTGAAGGGTATCGGTATCAAACTTTGGGTTGTAACCCATGCCAATCATTGCCGCTTCATCTTTCAGCTTAATGTAGTGTGAGTCATTGGTCTCTAGGTTAATAATTTTCACATTACTCGAAGCGTTTCCGCGCTCTTGCACGGTCATGTATTTCTTGAACTTCTTAAATCCAGTTAATAATGCATTCGGATTTTCTGGAATAACCAATTCCCAATTTTCTTTTGAGGGATTTTCAGGTGAAACTTTCATGAGTTTCCCATTGGGTGCATCCCAATCCGTCAAGATGTAAAAAACACTATCGTTTGTGTGGTAGCTGATATCATACGAAAAATTGGCTTGCCTTGGGGCAATGCATTGAAATTCACCAGTGTCATCGCCTTTTTTAAAGTAATACTCTCCACTTGAAGTACTACCTGTTGCCATAAAAATGTATTTATAGTTTTTTGTATTCGCTACCGAAACACTGAACTTAGGGTCTTTTTCCTCATAAATTAACTCATCGTCTTGTTGTGCTGTGCCAATTACATGACGATATACTTGATAATTGCGGTTTGTTTTAGGCTGTTGCTTGGTATAATAAAATGCCTTACTATCTGCTATCCAAGCTAATGAAACTACGCGTTCCAAAGAGTCCGCTAATCGCTTTCCTGTAGTCAAATCCTTCATATACACCATGGAATTATCCGATCCATCTGTATTTTCACTATAAAGTAATAGCTTGTTATTGGGGGCAACCGTATAACCCGTAATCGCATAATACGGTTGATCTTTAGCCATTTCACGTACATCTAACAAGACCTCTTTCACCGCTCCTGTAGAGTCTGCTCGCCTGTAATATACGGGATATTCTTCTCCTCGTTCATAACGAGTACTATACCAATACCCATTATGTAAGGTTGGCCTAGATTCCTGTGCTCTGCTTATCCGCCAAACCATCTCATTATAGATTTTACGGTGAGTTTTTTTGTAGGGAATCACGTAATTATTGAAATAGTCATTCTCCGCTTCCAAATAATTCATGATCGAATCATTCTGCTTAGGCGTTTGGGTATCTTTTAGCCAGGCATAATTATCCACCAGCTTTTTCCCATGAATCTTGGTGATTGTTGGTTCTTTCCGAGCTATGGGTGCAGGCATATTTTCATCTCGGATGAAGCGATCCCTAAATTGTTGCTCCAAGGTTTTCTCGCCTTCCATATCCTTTCGGACTGCTGAGGGAATGACTGCAATGGGATGTATCTCATTATACTTTTCCCAAAACGCAGAATCGTATTCCAACGGATATTCATAGAGTGTATTTTGATCGACATTGGCAAAACATTCTTCATTGGCATATTTTTTTACCGATGTTGTTTGGATATTTTCTATAACTAATTCGGCAATTGCTTTGTAAGGTGTTGTAATAGGATCGGTTCCTGTAGTATCGACAAATATGAACTCATCTTCTTGCCGAATTTTACTCAGGTACCACTTGGAGTCGATTTCTTGATAATCAATTTCTACCTTATAGTCAAAGTGTTTAATGGCCATAACAGTATAATTACAGATCAACTCTTTGTAATCTTTGGGCACGCTAAACTTAATTTTAGAGACTGCATAGGTAGTTTGGTTGATGTAAATTTGCCCTGCAATGGGTTGATCGTGAATTTTTCGGGTAGCTTTTATCCTTTTATAGATGTTTTTCATAGTTGCTTTCATTTCTTTCAGCGTTGATGCAGCAGCAGTTGGTTTAAAGCTCAGTACATATTCCCACTCTCCTTCCTTATTTTGGTACTCCCCTACCTCAAACTGATACATTTTCCAGTTTTTAATATCTGAAAAATAGCGAAGGTACTTTAAACGATCTTTTCCGATTAAGCCAATCGGCCCACCTTCAATGTTAGCCTCCATGCGTTTTTTCGTTAAATTTTCACTCGCACGTGCCTGAATGATTTTCAGCTGATCGTCTGCCAATGTTGATCCATTAAAGTGTCCACGATGCAAACGTTCTCCCCAATAGTTTCCAAAGCCCGTTCCTACAAGTGCTCCCCGT
>JBMYQA010000170.1:0-12669 GCA_049600855.1 Flammeovirgaceae bacterium
ATCAGTTTAGTACCCATAGTATGGGGCTTGTATGATTGGTGGGAAGAAAAAATATTTAAGCAGAAAGGGATTAAAACAATAGCTAAGGTTGTGGGAAGTTTAGCGGCTCGACATGCTTCAGCCGTGTACTTTGAAGGAGCATATGCGGAATATACAGCTCCAGAAGGAATAGGTGGGCGTTTTTTAATATTGGAATATGAAGTTCAAAATGGTGAAGTGTATCAGGTGAAATCAAAAAAGGTATTTAGAAAAAATCCTACTGAGGTCTCCATTATTTATAATCCTGATGATCCTACAGACCTCATAACGGATGGCTTTTATAAGGTAGGAAATATGAAGTATTACCGTATACTTGGAGGGGCTGCTATTACCTTACTAATCATCTTTTCACAATTATTTTAACGCTTATGGAAGCGCAAGTGATGGCCCTCATCTTCCGAGTGGTCTTTATTGGTATTGGGGCACTTATATTTTTGTATGGACTGTATGAAGTATGGGAAGAAAAGAGCTTTAAAGAGAAAGCACTTCGTACGGTCGGTGTAGTGGTAGGGAGTTTAGCATCTCGGTATGTGCCAAGAAGCTACAATTATACAGGAGGGTCGCAATATACTTCGGAATCTCCTGGTGGAGCTATCTTAATATTCGAGTATGAAATAGAAAATGGGGATGTGTATCAGCAAAAATCGAAATATCCCATTAAAGGGAATCCAAGCACGTTGGAAATCTTATATCATCCAGAAAACCCAACGGATATTATGATTAATGGCTTCTATAAGGTAGGTATCGGAAAGTATGTTAGGGTGGGAATAGGATTATTTTGGCTCATTTGTGTCACTGTTCTGATTCTCCTATAAATTTAAAAAGTAGCAAAAAATAGCCTCTTATCGTTAAAATAAGAGGCTTTGAAAGTAGACGGTTGGTTTGGTAGTCTATTCTTTTGGTCTATAATCAAATTTATAACCTACTCCTTTTACCGTTTGGATGTAGCCTTCACCAATTTTTTCTCGTACACGTCTCACATGAACATCTACGGTACGTTCTAACACTTCAACATCTGGCTCCCAAACTTTATCCAGAATTTGCTGACGATTGAAGACAATATTCGGATTGCTCATCAAAAGCCATAACAGTTCAAATTCCTTTTTGGGTAGGGTAGATTCCTCATCTCGAATCGCGAGTGTATAGCTGTTGCGATCCAGTTTAATATTACCAGCTTCAATCTCAGAGCTTTTGCTAGGATTTTGACCTTGGAATCTGCTGCGCTTAAAAATAGCATCAAGGCGCTTAATTAACGCTCTTGGCTTGATGGGCTTAATGATGTAATCGTCTGCTCCCATTTGAAAAGCTGCCACTTCCGAATACTCTTCACCACGAGCTGTTAAAAAGACAATGTACGAACTGTCTAATTGAGGCATCTCTCGCAATTGTCTGCACACTTCCATGCCATCCATTGCAGGTAACATGATGTCGAGCAGCACTAAGCTAGGTAAGTGTTTTTTTGCAGCACGTATGGCATCAGCACCGTTATCTACGGTATAAACTTCATAGCCTTCTTTTTCCAGATTATAACTAAGTAATTCAGTGATGTCTGGATCATCCTCAACAATAAGAATCCTTTGTTCCATTGCTTCTAAAAATGCTTGATTACTATGCTTGTTGATTGTACTCACTTGAGAATGTTTAGCTGATTTCAATCAAAGCTATGGAATACTTTGGTAAGTGTTGACTTCCGAATTGATAATAAAAAATATTTAATGCCTGTGTAACAAAAAGGTAATTTGACCATAGGCAATATGAACTTTAAGTGAGAGTTTACATCTTTGCATTCATCAAAAAATGTCAAAATCAGGATTTATGAAAATTGCCTATTTGTCGGTCTTTCCCCCGTATCGTGGTGGCATTGCACAGTATGCGGCTTCATTGGTAAAAGCACTACGAGAAACCCATGACGTACAAGCATTTAACTTCAAACGTCAATACCCTGATTTTATCTTTCCCGGCCAAACCCAATACCTCGAAGACGAGCAAGCACATGCTTATGATTCAGAACGATGCGTAGATATGTTGAATCCAATTTCATATTGGCAAACGGCTCAGCGGATTATTCGGTACCAACCCCAAGTATTATTGATTAATTATTGGATGCCCTTTTTTGTACCTGCCTTGGGAACGATTGCCTATTTGGTGAGAAAAAAAGGCATTCGAGTTGTTGCGGTGTTACACAACTTGATCCCCCATGAGCAAAGAATGGGCGATCAAGTGTTGAATCGTTTTTTTGTAAATCAAATTGATCGCTTTTTGGTCATGGGGAGTTCTGTAAAGGATGATTTACTCAGCATGTTGCCTCAAGCCAATTACAAACAGCATCCACATCCGCTCTACGATCATTTTGGAAAACCCCAAGATCAGGCAGCTTTAAAAGAAGCCTTTCAAATTAGCCCAAACCAGAAAGTATTACTGTTTTTTGGTTTAATTCGAGCTTACAAGGGCTTAGATGTGCTGATCAACGCTTTTGGTGAGCTATCCGAGGAATATGTGTTAGTTATTGTTGGGGAGTCGTATGAAAACTTCGAAAAGTACCAAGCATTAATTGACGCAAATCCAAATAAGGCACGTATCCACGTGTATAATCGTTATGTACCCGATGAGGAGGTCCCCCGTTTTTTTTCACTTGCTGATTTATGTGTGTTGCCATATAAGTCTGCCACGCAAAGTGGTGTAGTCTCAATCGCGTTCCATTTTGATTTACCGGTGTTGGTAACGGATGTAGGAAGTTTGAAAGAAATGGTGACTACTTTTCAAGGAGGCATGACCGTGGAAGCTGATCATGCACCAGCCTTGGCAAAAAAGATCAATGAATTCTTTGAATTAGATCAAGATTATAGCGCGCAAATTAGCGTCCAGAAGGAAAAGTATTCGTGGAAGAGTTTGGCAAAAACAGTAATTGAACTAGCTGATGTATAAATCGAATATTGTTCCTTCCGTTTTAGACCTATTTTTTAACCTCTCATCCTAAAAAAGATTCTTAAAAAAGTATTAAATTGTTAATTTTATTAGTACGGTTCTAATTAAAGTGCCAAATTAGTAAACCAATTCACTCGTTTAGAATAAGCCCCAAACCAATAGAGATTTAAAATTTAGACTAAATATTTTAACAAAACATCGTTAAGTAATGGTGGAAAAATAAGTTGCATATTTGTAGTAGATTATTTTGAAGTTAATCAAGGCGGAAAATCGCAGTCCTAGCAGCGCTAAGTCAAGATTTTTTAACGCAGAGTAACTTCAAAAAAAACAGCGGGGCTGCCCCAGCAGAAATAAGGAAGTTATTTTTTTATCGTTACTAAGTGAAGTAAACTTCAATTTTTTTGATGCGAAAAACGCTCATTATATCTCTTTTGTTCCTATTACTGGCAACACTGGTACAAGCCAACCCACCGCTAGGGGTTTATACCATTGATACCATATTGGAAGAAACTGAACATACAGATATTGATCGTTATGTATGGCTATTGGAAGAGACGGAAGAACACAATAGCATCGAAGCAATTACCTCAACAAATGGACAATCCGCTTTTAAACCCCTGAAAGACTTTGGTGATAAACTGAAACCTAATCAAGCGTATTGGGGAATGGTTCAATTACGCAATCAGGTAGGTGTTGACTTAGAGTGGTCTTTCGGAATATACAATAGTTATGTAGAATATTGGATTGATTGGGGAGATGGGCAACTCGAATACATTAAAGCAGGTGCGTTACGCCCAGAAAGTGAGCTAAAATCTAAAAAAGAACGGGTATGGACCAACTTATTGCTTAAAGATGGAGAAACCGTAAAAGTCTATTTTAGAGGACATAACATTAATCATTACCCAACCCGAATGAAGCCTTTTATGTTCACGCAAAAGGCGTACATGAAATGGTATACCGAGAACATGTTTATCCAAGGCTTTTTCCAAGGGATCATTTGGATCATGATTCTCTATAACTTGCTTAGCTTTATATCTTCAAGAGACCGATCTTATTTGTATTATGTACTTTACTTAGTTGCCATTTCTACTTATTTCCTATACCTCTATGGTTTTATACTCCGGCATGTAGCAGGGGAGTTTCCAAAATCCATGGGTTACATTTGGGTGATTTCTACCTACTTGAGTACACTATTTTATATTTTATTTACGAGAAGGTATTTCGATACCAAGAAAAATGTACCAAGGGGCGATCGCTTGTTAGTAAATTGGATCAAGATTGAAGTAGTGGTGATGGTGATTTTATTAGCCATATTAGCGGTTAGCTTCAACATTTGGCTCATCCGTATGATCAATACCGTTGTCATGTTGTTTGGAGTCTTTTTGGCAATAGCAATTTTGTGGCAGCTTAGGGTGTTAAAGAGTCGAATTTACTATTTGTATTTAGTGGGTGCTTCTTCTTACCTACTTTCTGTAATTGTCTATTTCTACGGTTCTGTATTTGCCTATTGGGGCTGGATTAGTCCTGCGTCTTTTAACTTGTCGTATGTTGTTGAAGTGGGCGTAGTATTGGAAATCCTTTGCTTTTCGATTGGTTTAGGTTATCGCATGAAGAAAAGTGAGGAAGCGAAGCGAGATACACAGGCTAAATTGATTGAACAACTGGAAGAGAATCAAGCATTACAAGATGATTTGACGAGGAAGCTAGAACTCAAAGTGCGTACGCGTACCAAGGAAATTGAGCAGCAAAAAGAAGAAATTGAAAGCCAAAAAGAAACCTTAGAAGCTCAGAATCAGGAGCTTCAATACTTGAATGAAGAGAAAAACCATTTAATGGGAGTGCTTGCACACGACCTGCGAAACCCACTCACCAGCCTGTTGACCATTGCTAATTTGATGCGTTCAGAATCAGATATTATGCATCCCGATCATATAGAGTATGTTGGGCATATGCTTGGCACGCTTGATCGCATGCAGAGCATGATTTCAAGAACACTCGATGTAAAAGCCACAGACGCACATGACCTGAATATTAATTGGGAACCTGTTGACTTGGAGCAAGTAGTCACTCACGTTGTCGCCGATTTTAGGGCAAGAGCGGAAGAAAAAGACATTCACTTGGAATTAAATACCTTGCATTTGCGAGCGAGGTTAGATACGAATTACACCGAACAGATTGTAGAAAACTTGGTATCTAATGCCATTAAGTTTACGCCTCCTGGCAAGCATGTATGGGTAGAAATGCGCAACTCAAATGGGAAAGTGAAAGTAGCCGTCATTGATGAAGGTCCAGGCATTTGCGAGGAAGATCAAAAGCGCTTATTTGGTAAATATCAGCGATTATCGGCACAACCTACAGGTGGCGAGACTTCTACGGGTTTGGGTTTGTCTATTGTGAAAAAATATGTCGAAGCCATGGACGGGCATGTGTGGTGTGAGAGTATAGAAGGGAAGGGGGCTACCTTTATTATTGAGTTTGATGCGTTGGAAGTGGCATAATTAATACCTCATTAGTTGTAAAATAAAACGGCTAATAGGGTATAACAACCAGAGGTAAGTGCTTACCAAAATCAGCCTTTTAACTTTAGGAAACTTCTCACTTAACTTCCATAAGCTATATCCTACGAGCATGAAAAAAATAGGGTATACAATGGCCGTAAAGCGTTGGATGTCTGGAAGTGAGGTATAAATCATGAGCCAAACGGAGAGGTAAGTCATTAGCCCTGTAGCTAGCACCGTTAAAAATGAATGCCGATGCCTATCTTTGATGCTAATATAGAGTATTCCTACTAACATGAATAGGCCAGAGATATTTGCGATTGGATGGGTTTCGGTAAAAGGCATTACCCAACGACTGATTGCTTGTGACAAATGTTGAGCATTAGTAACGATGCTAAAACCTTCAGGATAATCAAACTGTGCGGGATGGTTGTGCTGCCAAATCATGGTATAGAAATTCCAACACATAAATCCTATGCTACTCAATAGCATGAAAAAAAACAATTGCTTTTTCTTAAATGGATTTGTTTTAAAGGTGACGATTAAGCCTAAACTAATACCCGCAAAAAGAAAAATTCCCGCATTTCGTTGTAAGAGCATGAAAAAGGCAAAAATTGCAGACCAAATCCAATGCGTTTTTTCATGGTAAGTGCGGTGGAGCAGATAAATGAATAAGCTCATCAAGGCCATAAAGAGCGGTTCCGACCAAATAAAAACAGAAATGAGCATCAGTTCGGTTGAACAGACTAAGGTAATTCCATAGAAAGCAATCCACCATTTATTGTTGACAAAGCTTGCAAAAAGCCTAATCCACAAAATGAGGCAAATGCTTATGCTTACGAGGTGTAACCATCGGGCAAAACTTCTGATGTGATTTGCTTGTAATGATAGGATTATTGGATACAATGGTCCCCATTGTACATACGCACGGTTTCCTTCAGTTTTTAATTCATGATGTGTAGCAAAGTGTTGTGCTGCATATTCATATTGAAGGGAATCACTTGTAGCGCCCATGCTCGTGCGAGTCAGAAAAAGATAGCTACTTGAAAATAGGATGATGACACATGCACAAACAAGCCAAATGAAGTGACGGTGCGTAAGTGAACTCATGAAAGGCATCTAATTGATCAAAAGAACATTTGGCTAACCTCGGCGTTGCTGTCTTCTCTTTCTGCGATTCTTCTCCATTTTTTGCATCTTCCGTTTCATCATTGCCTTTCTAATATCTTCTAAGTCACCTTTGGGAATTGCATCAATGAGTTTCTTGGTATAATCACATGCAGGGTTGCGGTATACTTCCTCAGCAAAATTAATTTCCTCAATTTTTCCTTTATTCATCACCATCACTCGGTCTGCAATAAACTTGACTACCGATAAATCATGGGAGATAAACACATACGTGAGGTTATATTTATCTTTAAGCTGATTCAGTAAATTCAAAACCTGAGCCTGTACCGAAACATCAAGTGCAGATACGGACTCATCGCAAATGATAAACTTTGGTTGTAAAGCCAAGGTTCGTGCAATGGAAATACGTTGCCGCTGTCCTCCTGAAAACTCATGAGGGTAACGATTAAAGTGCATACCACTCAGATTGACCGTTTCTAAGAGCTCAATAACTTTCTCTTTGCGTTGTTTGTCATTCGCTAACACATTATGAACGCGCATCGGCTCCATAATGGTTTCACCAATACTCATCCGAGGATTTAACGAGCCATAAGGGTCTTGAAAGATGATTTGTATGTCTTTCCGAAGTTTGCGGATTTGATTTTGATTGAGTTTACAGATGTCTTTACCCTCAAATAGAATCTCTCCTTCAATGGAATCTACGAGTCGTAAAATGGTTCTACCCAGTGTCGTTTTTCCACAGCCAGACTCTCCTACAATACCCAATATTTCTCCAGGGTATACATCGAATGTAATCCCATCTACGGCCTTTACATAGCTTTTAGGTTTTCCAAAAAAGGTTTTTTCATCTGCAAAATAGGTTTTGAGGTTGCGCACACTCAAAATCGGCTGTTGTTGAATGAGCTGATCATGTCGTTTTTCTAACTCTTCTTCGCTTTGGTAATTGATCATTAGTGCCTGACCTACTGACTTAAACTTCGCATCATTCAAATCTACAATATTACCACGCTCATCAGTTTGCATGAAATCTGTAACAATCGGCAGCGTTTTTAATTTGATATCCAGTCGGGGGCGACAAGCTAAGAGTCCTTTGGTGTAAGGGTGTTGTGGGTTAGAAAAAATATCCCAAACTGTCCCTTTTTCTACAATTTTACCTCGATACATTACAATCACCCGATCGGCAATTTCTGCAACTACTCCCAAATCATGGGTAATAAACATCGTTGCAGTGTCTTTGTCTTGGCGGAGCTCATTCATGAGTTCCAGCACAGTAGCTTGCACCGTAACATCTAAGGCTGTAGTAGGCTCATCGGCAATGAGTATAGAAGGTTTACAGGCCAGCGCCATGGCAATCATCACCCGTTGTTTTTGTCCGCCTGATATCTGATGTGGGTAGGATTTGAAAATACTCTGAGGTCGAGGAAGTTTTACCTTTTCAAACAATTCCAAGGCGCGTCTAAAAGCCTCTTTTCGCGTAACATTTTCGTGTAATAAAATGCACTCAACCACCTGATCGCCACAGGTATACACAGGGTTGAGTGAGGTCATGGGCTCTTGAAAGATCATGGAAATTTCATCGCCACGAATGTTGCGCATTTGCTTTTCTGAGAGTTGGAGGAGGTCTACTAATCCATACTGTTTGGAATTGAAAAGAATTTCCCCTGAAGTGATTTTACCAGGAGGCTGATTGATTAACCGCATGATGGATAAAGAGGTGACCGATTTACCAGAACCAGACTCACCGACTATGCCTACGGTTTCTCCTTTCTTTATCTCGAAACTGATCTTATCAACAGCGGTAATGGTGTTGACTTCTGTAGTGAAGTCTACTCCCAAGCCATTGATTTCCAGTACGTTTTCTGCTTTTTCAGAATCTTCAGGACGCATATTTGGAATTTAATGACAGGTAGCCTAATAGGTTGTTAACAAATGTATAAAACTTTTTGAGTAAAAAGCGAGCAATCAAAGTGAATATATTACAATGGAAAGTATTATTATCATTTGTCTGTTAGAGATAAAATGATTCGCAGCGCAATCCATTAAAAAAGTGAATCTCAACGAACTCCATAGATAAAATGAGGATGCCTATCGTTTTTTCTAATTTTATCGCGATATTTAAACTATAAATTAATGTTAGAAGGATAGATTAACCAACATAGAACGATGAAACAGACAAAGAGATTATTAAAAAGTGTGTTTGGGAACAAAAAAGAGGGATTGAGGTACATTAAAAACATGTTGAGGCGAGACAAAGATGCGCCATCTTTATTTGTTTATTCTGCCGATGGCGGTAGTTCATCTTCTGAGTTTTTAGATTGGCTAGCCACTTTAGCAAGTTCGCATAGTGCTAAAATTAATGAATATGATTTTCATAAAGATCGGGGGCATTCTGACGCTCATGCTAACGTATTGATTGACGGAGTACATGAAGTAACTGATCCACTTATTGAGAAAGTGGTAAAGACTCGAAGCAAGAAAAAGCGCATTGTGATTGCCTCTAAGAAACGTCCTAAAGCCTTAGATTATGTGAGTGACCCTTCTTTGTTAGTAGGTGAAGTGGACGATTTTGATTTGGCAGCAGCTAAAAATGAAATTCCCGTATTTCTTTCAAAACTAGCTTAGGAATGGATATTTTTATACATTAATAGTGGATAACAATGCATAAAACCTTGAGTGGATTGTAGTTATATTTTAGGAATTCTTAGAAACAAATAGCATATAATAAAATTGGCTTGTACATTTGATGTGTGCAAGCCATTCTTTTACAGGTAAGATTTAAACTATATTGAAATGAGTACAGAAAAAGAGCAGGGAAATCAAATCAACATTGAGCTAAGTGAAGAAGTAGCAGAAGGAGTTTATTCAAATCTAGTAATGATCGCACATTCGAATAGTGAGTTTGTATTAGATTTTATTCGTTTAATGCCTGGAGTACCTAAAGCGAAGGTGAAAGCTAGAATTGTAGTTACTCCTGAACATGCTAAACGATTGCTGCTTGCTTTGCAAGATAATGTTGAAAAGTATGAAGAAGCTTTTGGTCCAATTAAGCGAACTGAAGAGGCGCCTCAGTTTCCAATGAATTTTGGGGGCACTATTGGTGAGGCTTAAACTTTTTGAGTTAAATTGTACTCCGCGAATCGTGCGTTCGCTAAGAAGCTTTACTGGTTGTTTCTTCTGTTTTTACCATCTGTTAGTGCAATATATCTCCTGAATCAATAGTTGATCAATCAGGTATTTTTTTTAGTTGTCTTGCAGGTTGGAGAAATGCAGAAGAAAACAACCTCGAAAAAAATAGGATAGTCTAGTCACAGATCGTACTTGTGCTATGCAATAAACGAGTAAGAAACCAAACCTACAGCGCACAGGGATAATTACAACTCCTTTCGCAAGCGCGCCACAGGAATATTCATTTGCTCTCGGTATTTTGCTACCGTTCTGCGGGCAATATTGTACCCCTTTCCTTTAAGTAGCTTTTCCAATTTATCATCTGAGAGCGGCTTACGCTTGTCTTCTTCTTCGATTAAAGATTTTAATACATACTTTACCTCTTTACTACTGACATCTTCACCACTTTCGGTAGAAATACTTTCAGAGAAGAAATATTTTAGCAAAAATAAACCAAAATCAGTTTGTACGGATTTGCTATTCGCCACCCTAGATACCGTAGAAATGTCCATGCCAATTTCTTCAGCAATATCTTTTAAAATCATTGGGCGAAGTTTACTTTCATCACCTGTAAGGAAAAAGTCTTTTTGGTAAACAATGATGGCCCGCATGGTTTTTAGCAAGGTTTCTTGGCGTTGTTTGATGGCATCTATAAACCACTTTGCAGCATCGAGTTTCTGCTTAATGAATGTGGCATCTTGCTTAGCCTTTTTATTCTTTTTATCGCCTTTGTTATACGTATCAATAATTTCGGCATAGCTTCTACTGACACGCAGTTCAGGCGCATTTTTAGAGTTTAAAGATACTTCTAAGCGGCCATTGATTTCTTTGAGAATAAAGTCAGGCGTGAGGTATTGTGTAGTACGGGTAAATGTATTTACAAAGCCACCGGGTTTAGGGTTGAGTTTGGTGATCATAGAAATGGCATCGCGCAACTCATCTTCGGAAGCTCCAATTTTTTTCTGGATTTTCTTATAATGCTTTTTCGTAAATTCATCAAAAGAAAGCATGACAACTTTGATGGCACGTTGCACATCAGGATCGTTTTGATCTTTGCGTTTGAGTTGTAGGTAAAGACATTCCTGTAAGTCACGTGCAGCAATGCCAGGAGGATCAAACTGTTGGATTTTTTTGAGTGTATTTTCTACTTCCTCTAGGTCAGTTTCAATATTTTGTAAGAAGGCTAAGTCATTGACAATGGCTTCTAACTCTCGTCTGATGTAGCCGTCATGATCAATGCTGCCGATCAATTGACGGCCAATAGCCGTTTGGCGATCATTTAATCTTAAGTATCCTAATTGCCCATTCAGGTTGTCAATTAATGAAGTGACAGTTGGAATAGGAATTTCTTTATCTTCATCATCCATACTTGGGCCATCTCCATACATCTTATACCCAGCAATATCATCTTGACTGATATAATCATCCAAGTTCATATCTTCCATAGAATCGGTAGATTCCGCGTAGTCGTCATCCACTTTATCCCGTTCGTCAGTCCCGTTCTCTTCTGAGCGAATACTATCTTCCTTTTCGCCAAGCTCTAATAACGGATTGCTTTCTAGTTCTTCTTGTATCCGAGCTTGTAACTCTACAGTAGGTACCTGCAACAATTTAATAAACTGAATTTGTTGCGGAGATAGCTTTTGTTGTAGTGCTTGTGTTAGGTTAAGCTTTTGCATGGCTGATAGTTAATTTATTTCGTTTAATAGGCTTTAGCTAGTAATGTAAGCTACTCAAGCATTGGCAATACCAATTTGCTATAAAAATACGGATTTTGCAAGAGAAAGTTAGATTTGTGTATGTAAAAAACTAAAAAAGGTATGGTTATTGCTATGCGAAGCCTTGGCGCTAAAAAAAACTTTGGTTTGGGATAGACCACACCAAAGTTTTTTTATCGTAGTTGGTTGAGTTTGCTATCGAGTAGCCTCTGCCGTTTCTGCTGCACCCTCGCCCACAACATCAATGTAATCGGAGTGTACCCAACGACCATCTCCAATATAATACCATTCTTCTACTTGTTTTAAGATGTGAACTTCATCGTCTTTTTTGAGGCGACCTAATCGTTCACCTTCAATACTTGGCTTAGAGCGTACATTTAAGAAACGGAAGTTTACTTTTCCAATTCGATCTTCATATACCAATACATAATCACCATGTATCCATTGATCTTCATCAATCTTTAGCCACTTGCCCTGAGTATCTAATATTTTCACATCGTCTCCTCTATCCAATACTTTGACCACAGGATGTTCTGAGCCTGGGCCTTTACGTACATTTAAACGCCTTGCCTCAATCTCTCCTAATTTAGTTTCTACAATTTTAATGTAGTTAGAGTGAGACCATACATTATCTCCAATTCGGTACCAGCGATTGACTTTGTCATAAATTTCAACCTGATCGCCCTTATTCAACACAGCTACAACAGGAAATTTTACGCTATTTCCAGCACGCATGTTTAATCCATCTACCAATACCTCTCCTTTACGGATGGTTTTTTCCTTTTTGCCGCCAACTTTTGAATTCGCTACCGCATCTTTAAACGTTTGCCAATCACTTTCTTCGATCATCATTTTGGGGCACAGTTTTCCTGTAATGTCGTAATGACGGTAAAGATCGTTCATAGAAAGGTGGTACTTGTCTAATAAGTAGCGGGTGAGTTCTACTGTAGCCGCATACGTTTTATCCCAATCGCCATCACTATTCACACACATTTCAATGCCAATGGTGTAGTTATTTGGAGAGTCTCCCCTTCGGTGCTCTCTAATTTTTTCTCCAATGGGTTTATAGAAACGAGCTCCCACATGGTAAGCAACTTCATCATCAGGAACACATCGAATAATGGAATGGTCATCTACCATATAATGTGCTGATGCATAGATTTTTCGGACACGACCATCTGCTAGATAAGTTGGCC
>JBMYQA010000171.1:0-12662 GCA_049600855.1 Flammeovirgaceae bacterium
AATTGAGTGCTTCTTAACTCTTTTTCACTCGAAAAAACTAATGTTAGACAAGTTCGTAAAAAGCATTGCACACATTTATAAAAATTACTTTTTTTGTCTTATGGCAGTTAAACTATCTCAAGGAGGACGATTTAGCATTACAACCCAAGCACCTTATGTACATGAATTAGGTATAGGATTAGGTTGGGAAAAACGTTCAGGGCATTCTCAATTTGACTTAGATGTGGCAGTTGCCATGTTAAATAAGAATAAACAATTACCCTCAAAAGAGCATTTTGTTTTTTACGGTAATCTAATTTCTGCAGATCAATCCATTCAGCATAGTGGTGATGAACGCTCAGGAGCCACTCGCGGAGATGATGAACTCATTGTAGTACATTTAGCAGAGATTGCTGATGATATTCAAGACATCCTATTTTTAGTCAGTATTTTTGACGGAAAGTTGAAACGTCAACATTTTGGGCAGTTGATGAATGCCTACATCCGAGTGTTCAATCTCAATGATGGCATGGAATTGATTCGTTATGATTTAGATGAAGAACTAAAGTTTCAAACATCTGGAGAGTTTGCGCGTTTATCACGTAAGAACAAAGAATGGAGCTTTGTTGCTACAGGTAAAGGAGAGTATGGTGGTTTGAAGGAGTTAAGAGCAATGTATAGCTGAGATTTTTTTCAAGCATACATGAGTTCTCGTATTAACTCTGAGCAAAGCTATGTATGAACCCACATAAAATGACACATATTGTACAAATCCCTAAACCGCTGCAAGGAAGGCGGTTTGCAATTGGGGATATTCATGGTTGCTATGAAACCTTAAGAAAGTTGGTCATTGAACAAATTCAACTCACACAGGAAGATCAATTGTTTTTATTGGGTGATTACATTGACCGAGGCCCGAATAGCAGCGGTGTAATTGATTGGATCATTGAACTGAAGGAAAAAGGTTTTCAGGTATTTACGTTACGGGGAAATCACGAACAAATGTTGATTGAAGATTTAGCCCGTTATAATCCCAAAGTATTTAAGCGTTGGCTAACAATGAACAATACCTTAGATTTAGCTGATGAATCTGGAGTGATGTTAAAACCAAAATATTATCGTTTCATTGATTCATTGCCGTATTGTTTTGAGCTAGATGAATTCTACTTGGTACATGCTGGTTTTAATTTTATGAAAGATTCCATCTTGGAAGATGTACGTGCCATGATTTGGGTACGGGAAATGAGTATTTTCCCTGAAATGTTGAATGGAAAGCGTTTTGTACACGGTCATACTCCAAAAGGTATTGATGAAATTCGTCACCGCATTCAAGAAAGACACGTTGAAATTTGTCTTGATAATGGATGTGTGTATCAGCCAAAAAATAGATGGATGGAAAGAGAAGGTGATTTAGGACGACTTTGCGCTTTAAATTTAGACACCTTTGAGCTATTAGAAGAAATGTATTGTGGATAAACTTGTTTCCAATAAAAAATAGCACGTTTTTATGAAAAACTTTGTCGTACTTGTTATTGCTACTTGCTTCAGTCTGTCAGCATTTGCACAATCAGCTACAGAGGTTTACCTATTTGACTTCAAGAAGAAAGGGAAGAACTTTCAAGTGACCAATCCCATCAATATTTCTACGAATAAAGGGTATGATAATCAGCCCAGCTTTTTGCCTGATGGCTCAGCTATATTATTTACTTCAACCTATGGTGATCAAACCGATGTAGTTCGCTACGATATTAAATCAAAAACGAAAACTAAATTAACCAATACCGCTGGTAGTGAATATTCTCCTACAGTAATGCCCAATGGCACGCATTTTTCTTCCATACTTTTGGAAAAAGATGGGCGACAATTGTTGTGGAAATATCCATTAGCTGGTGGCAAAGGACAAATTGTAGTAGAAAAATTAGTGATTGGTTACCATTGTTGGTTCAATGAAAACACCTTGTTTTCTTTTGTATTAGGCGATCAATTTACCTTACAAAAAACGACACTTTCCACAGGAAAACATGAAATAGTTGCAAAAAATATTGGTCGATCATTACATAAAATACCTAAAACTGATGCCATCAGTTACATTCAAAAAGACAAGATAAGGCGTTGGAGTATTCAAAAGCTTGATCCCGCAACAGGAAACGTAGAAACCCTCATCAAAACGCACAGACAGCAAGAGGACATGGCATGGACTCCTAAAGGAACAATTTTGATGGGAAAAGGTGAAATCTTATATAAATTCAATCCAAAAAAAGATGACGGTTGGGTAGAGGTAATTTCTTTGAAGCAGTTTGGCTTAACAGGCATTACCCGTTTGGCCGTGAGTCCAAAAGGAGATAAACTAGTAGTGGTGGTAGCAGAAAAATAAAATGATGCACAGCTCAAAGGCTGTTTTCATAAAATAAGTTGCGCTGCGCTGATAGAAAGTGAGATTAAACCCGAAATGCGCTCAATTCTCTCTAAAATTTACGATATTTATAAGTATTCATATATACCTTAACGCTCTAGCCATCCTCCCATGAACTTTACCAAATTGCTAAAGTATGGAAAGAAATTGTTTCTGTATTTTACGGTTTGGTGTCTGTTGCATGTCTTTTTCATTACCTATGATGGATTTACAGACGAGGCGTTTGAGGCCGATTATGCGATTGTATTGGGAAATAAAATAGAAATGACTGCGCGGCCTTCGGTACGCTTGCAAACACGTTTAGATAAAGCACGTGAGTTGTATGAAAAAGGCATCGTCGGGCACATCATTGTAAGTGGAGGACTCGGCTACGAAGGTTTTGAAGAGGCCGACATCATGAAAATCTATTTGGAGAAAAAAGGGATACCCGGCCACGTAATCACAGCCGATAGAAATGGTTATACCACCTATTTAACAGCCAAAAGCTGCTCAAAAATAATAGGAGATCCCACCAAGCGAGTGATTGTAGTAACACATTATTACCACATTGCTAGAACTAAACTTGCCTTTAAACGCTTTGGTACCCAAACGGTATATGGTGTGCATGCCAACTTAAACATGGAATGGATTGAGCCTTATGCAATTTTCCGGGAGTTTGTGGCCTATTATTACTATTTATTGCGAAGCTATCCGTCTATTCATTAATTTTATCCCATGAATAAAGCAAAGCTAGCGGAACAACTAAGGCCTTACACACCACAAGGAACTGCACAAATACTAGCAGATTGGATTGTACATTATGCAGTGAGCGTAAAAATTAGCCCTCCAAGAAGTAGTAAATTAGGTGATTATCGTCCTCCCCAAAATGGGCAAGGTCATCGAATAAGTATCAATGGTTCTTTAAACCCCTACGCATTTCTAATCACCTTTGTACACGAGGTGGCTCATTTGGTCACTTGGGAGCAATATCAGCACAAGGTATTGCCCCATGGTGTAGAGTGGAAGTTAAACTTCAAAAAGCTCATGAAGCCATTTTTGGTGGAACAAGTATTTCCCAAACGCATCCTCCATCCGCTAAAAAAATACATGATGAATCCAGCCGCTTCTAGTTGCAGGGATGATTCATTGCAAAAAATACTTGCTGAGTATAATCCTGAGCATCAACATCGCTCTTGGCACTACCTCGATGAAATTCCAACAGGTACTATTTTTATTATCGAAAATGGGCGTATTTTTCAGAAAATGGAAAAGCTTCGGAAAAACTTCAAGTGCATGGAAGTAAATACCAAGCGCATGTTTCGCATCTCGCCCTTAATGAAGGTGAAAGTACTTGAACAATAATGAATAAAGTGCTCCTACAACATGAAGAGCACCTACGCTAATCATTCCAAACCCATCATTTTTTCTCAAAAGCCGCTTTAGGTACCATAATGCTTTCCAATGCTCTTGGAGAAATTTCGACTACTTCTTTTCCTTTCTCAAGTACACCATAAAGTGTTTCATTAGTAGGATAGATACTCAGCGTATTATCGCGTTCCGAATATAAATCTTGCACACCAATGCTACATAAGGGTTGAAGTAAAGCTAAACTATCGGCTAAATTTGGGCGATCTGCAATAAACCGGGAAACTTTAAACTCTTGAATTCGAAGGAGGTAATCGTAAACGGCTGCGGAGTCTAATTGACTGATACCAGGAACGTTGTAAAAGTTATCGGCAAATGTAATTTGGAAGCTGTTGCTTGGATCGTTTTTATAGCTCACATCCATATTTTTGAGCGTTCTCCACGTAGTTTGGATCACTTGGCGATTTCTCCACGACGTTTCATTAGCCGTAAACCAATTGGCTAAGTTTAAAGAAACCCCAGGTACATGAATGATGTAAGGATTCGCTTCTTCATGTGCTGCATAAGTTTCGCCATCTTTTGCAATAAAACGGAATCGTTGTAACTCTTGACCATTGACATCAAAAGTTTGAACAGGAAAACCTGACTGCCTAATTTCTTGTTGAACTTGAGCTTTGATGGCTTCTGATGCTGGCCTCTTGATGCTTACCCTTTGCAATAGTGCCAATAGTGATCGCATTCGCCTTTCATCCACTTGGTAACGTTCATTAATTCGCCAAGTGGCGTTTTCTTGTTTTACAAAAGTCTGTTCCCCTAAAACAATTCGATGAACTACCGAAGAGTCAGATAAGGCAAATTGCGTATCTACACGATTAAGGGTAGAACTACTCGTATTTTTCTTTAAAGAAAATGAGATTGCCGCAATCAAAATAATATTTAAGACAATGAGGTATTTGGTTTTTTTAGTCATTTGCTTGCCTGATTAATTGAACAAACAGGTTGTGAAAGGTGTCACGAGGTTAGCGTTTATCAAAAATGAGAGATTGGAGTGGCCTAATAAGCAGGTGATCAAAAAGAATGAGACATTTTTTTGGGTTAACTGCTTAACAACCGAATAATTGATCGTATGAAAGTGTTTTAAGTTTTTGTAAGATGATTTGGAACTAAATCACTTCATCAATAAGCCTCTAAAAAGACTTTGCAAGTTCAAGCTTTCATCGGAATAAGGCAAGTAATATGTAAGATTGAAGTAAAAATGATATGAAAATCACGATTTAAACGAGCTTGTTATTTAGAAAGGTTTGTTTCCTGATCAGCTTTTACTTCTGACACTTCAATTAAATCACTTCCTACACAGAAATCTATCTTTGAATAATTCTATTTTACTTGTGTGGGTTTTCTAAAGTTTCGTTTGTGCTGGACTTAATATAGAACCTCTGCGGCTTTAGGTCTTGCGAACTAGAATAATGTAATAAAAAGCCGACAATTTTAATCGAATTCAAGTATTGTTCAAAATAGCGATAGCTTAATTAATAATAAATTAACCTCATGACTTCTTAAAAATACATAAAACCACTGTACGTTTGCGACCGAAAATTAAAATTTTGTGTGTGTATGAAGAAGTTTTTATCTATTCTAATTTTGAATTTGATGTTAGTAGGAAGTGCTTTTGCGCAAACTACTACGATCAAAGGTAAAGTTGTTGATGATTCTGGTGAATCTTTGATTGGTGCTAACGTGATCATTGAAGGAACTACAGAAGGTACAACAACTGACATTGATGGCAATTTTGCTTTCCAAACCTCGCTAACGGGTTCTAAAGTAGTGTTGATCTCTTTCATTGGTTACAATGACATGCGTAAAGAGGTGACATTAAATGGCGGTACTGTTGACCTTGGTACCGTAAAAATCATTGAAGCAGCCTCTACATTGAATGAGGTAGAAGTAATCGCTTCCATAGCGATTGACCGTAAAACGCCTGTTGCTGTATCAACAATTGATGCACAAGTAATCAGCGAACAAGTAGGTAACCAAGAATTCGTAGAGATTCTTCGTTCAACTCCTTCGATTTATGTTACTAAGCAAGGTGGTGGTTTTGGTGACTCTCGTATCAACGTTCGTGGTTTCGACCAAATCAACACTGCTGTATTGATCAACGGTATTCCTGTAAACGACATGGAAAATGGTCGTGTATTCTGGTCTAACTGGGCTGGTTTGACAGATGTAACGAGTCAAATTCAGGTTCAAAGAGGTTTGAGTGCATCGAAATTAGCACTTTCTTCAGTTGGTGGTACCATTAACATTATCACGAATGCTGCTGAAATCAAAAAAGGTGGTTCACTAACTACTAGCTTTGGTAACGACGGTTTCCAAAAGTATGGATTCATGGTATCATCAGGTAAAGACAAGAATGGTTTTGCGATCACCTTACAAGGTACGCATACACGTGGTGACGGTTATGTAGACGGAACTAAATTTGAAGCGTGGTCTTACTTTGCTTCCATTGCAAAAGTATTCAACGATAAGCACTCCATTAACTTTACTGCTTTAGGCGCTCCTCAGTGGCACCACCAAAGAACAGTAGGTGCATTTGATGGGGTTACCATTCAAACTTACCGTGACAATGGTATCAAATACAATCACTTATGGGGAACGTATCAAGGAGAAGAGTTTAACTGGAGAAGAAACTTCTACCACAAGCCTAAAATCTTCTTGAACCACTACTGGAATATTTCTGACAAAACCGAATTAGCAACTTCAGCTTACGCATCATTTGGTCGTGGTGGTGGTACAGGACCTCGTGGTCGTATCAATGGTAGCTTCGACACTTCTAGCAAATTCCGTGATGCAAATGGTCAGGTAAGATGGGATGATATTGATGCTTGGAACCGTGGTTTGACTGTTCCCGACTTTGGGCCAAACAAGCAAACTTGGGCAAACTCAAGCCAAAACCCTGGTGTTGACAATGAAGACGGTTTCTTTGCTGACAAATACGTAAACACGAGCCGTGATGGTTTCATTCGTAGAGCTTCTGTTAACTCTCACAACTGGTGGGGAATGTTATCAACGTTGAACCACGAATTTAATGAAAACTGGAAATTAGTTGCAGGTTTTGATGCGCGTTACTATGAAGGTATCCACTACAGAAGATTGGATAATTTATTAGGTGCGGATGCGTATTTCACAGATACAGATATTAACAACGCAGGTGTATTCCTTACGCAAGAAAAAGAATCTAACGCA
Organism: Flammeovirgaceae bacterium; assembly: GCA_049600855.1. Classification (GTDB taxonomy): domain Bacteria; phylum Bacteroidota; class Bacteroidia; order Cytophagales; family Flammeovirgaceae; genus JBMYQA01. Next base: position 6,980 of record JBMYQA010000171.1, read on the forward strand.
GTTTCTTATTTCTTAGATGACCAGAAATTGAATTACCATAACGTTGGTTTCGTAAGATGGTTAGGTTTATTCGGTCAATTAGAGTATTCTAATGAGCAAATCTCAGCATTCGTTGCTGTAAATGGTTCACAGCAAGGTCATAAGCGTCAGGATTTCTTCAATTATTTCTTAGGCGATGATACTGAAGCTGATGGTAATCCTAAGCATGAAACTGATTGGGAAAATATTATAGGTGGTAATGTTAAGGCTGGTATTAACTATAACATTAATGATCAGCACAACGTGTTTTTCAATACTGGCTATTTCTCAAGGGTACCTTTCTTTGACGTAACGTTCAACACTTTTGAAAATGATCTAAATACAGATTTCCAAAATGAGAAAATCTTTGGTTTAGAATTAGGTTACGGTTTCCGTCACAGCATTGTGAATGCAAATGTGAACTTATATCGTACTTCTTGGACTGATCGTAACTTGACAAGAAGCTTTGGTAACGACGAGTTTGGAAACTTAAAAGGGGTATCTCAAGTACACACAGGAGTTGAATTGGAGGCGTTCATTACTCCAATGGAAGGCTTAACTTTTGAAGTAATGACTTCGATTGGTGATTGGACATATGCAAATGACGTAACCGTTACAAAATTCGATGAAAATCAGCAGATAACAGGTGAATCTGTGATTTACTTAGATGGTGTTAAAGTAGGTGATGCAGCGCAAACAACTGTTCGTTTAGGTGCAAACTATGAAATCATTAAAGGCTTGAGAGTAAATGCGAGCTGGTATTATGCAGACGCATTATATGCTGATTATTCTTTAGCGAATGATGCAACATTTGATACAGATGGTAACCAAGCGGTTCAGATTCCTTCTTACTCATTAGTAGATGCTGGTGTGACTTATCAGTTCCAACTTGGTGGGTTAGACTTAAGCTGGAGATTGAATGTAAACAACGTTTTGGATGAGATCTATATTGCAGAATTAGATACAAACTTCCAAGGTGATGGAGTTGATTTCAACAGTAACCGTGGTTTCTTCGGTTTCGGTAGAACTTGGAATACAGGTTTGAGAATCAGATTCTAAGAATTACATACAATGACATTAAAAAAGGCCATCCTGAAAAGGGTGGCCTTTTTTGCTAGATGAATGAGAGCTGCTTTAATTTAACCCATCGTTCCCATATTACTTTATCAATTAAACTAATTTTAGTTCAATAAATTAGGTGTTTTATGAGGAAGCTGCTTATTTTAACCAACTTTATGTGGTAGCGTAGCATTAAAATTTTCTCATCATTCTTAAAATAATGTGGTTGAAACAGCGCTATAGTATGTAGGAACCTTATATGAACTAATTGACCGAATATGCCCATTTGGCTCTCTATTATCATTATCCTGTTGGCTTTCTACATCATGACTGTTTTGATTGAAAGTCGTTTTATCCAGAGTTTGGATAACATTTCCAATTATTTAAAACTGCCGGAAAGTGTAGCTGGTGCGACTTTACTCGCATTTGGCACCAGTGCTCCTGAAATATCAACGGCGTTAGTTGCCCTATTTTTGGATGGAGCAAGCCCTGCTACGGGTATTGGCGCCATTGTGGGCTCTGCCATTTTCCAAATTTTAGTGGTGATCGGTTTTACAGCTTATGTAAAAACGACTACGTTAGATTGGAAACCTGTGGTGAGAGACACCCTATTTTATGCCCTCTGTGTGGGTCTTTTAATTTATTGCTTACACGATCAACAATTGACGGTAACGGAAGGATGGCTATTGGTAGGTTGTTACATCGCGTATTTGTTATTGTTAGCTTGGTGGACGAAAAATGTAAAGGAAAACCCTAAGAAAGTAGTGGTTACAGAAGAAGAGATTGCAAAAATAGCAGCCGTACAACAACCTGACAGAAGTAAACTCAAAGCTTTTTTTAAGTTGCTCACATTTCCTGTAGATAAAGTATTAAGTTGGATTCCCAATGCACAAGAACGCCCTAAATGGACCTTACCTGTATTTATCCTTTGTCTCTTTATTATTGGATACTCTTGTTATTGGTTAGTGTTAGCTGCTGAAGCTTTTGCTGGTCATGTGGGCATTAGCGAAGCCGTGATCGCATTAACGGTATTGGCTGGTGGTAGTTCTATTCCTGAAATGATTTCTTCTGGAGTGGTGGCTCGGCAAGGCAGGGGAGATATGGCAATTGCCAATGCAATAGGTAGTAATATTTTTGATATCCTGATTAGCCTTGGACTTCCTGTGCTCATTTACACTTCCCTAAAAGGAAACCTTTCAGAGACTGGAGGAACCGATTTGAGTAGCTCCGTGTCATTATTATTTGGCTCATTGATTTTGGTTTTTCTGATACTACTTATCAATAAATTTAAAATCAATAGAGCAATTGGCATTACCTTAATTGTGATTTACGTGATATACGTTTGGGCTGCATATACCGGTTATATCGATCGGTTATGGATGTTCTAAATCACCTAAATACGTCTAAAATATTGAGTTTAAACCCTTGTATGGTTTTTGCTACTAATTCTCCAGAAGAAGCTTTAATATGCAATTGAAATTCATTCCCTTTCAAGTAATACTGTTCAATGCAATTATTGGCCACGTCTACTAACCAATACTCTTCCACCCCATGTAAGGCATAATCTTGAAACTTAATGCCTCGATCACGTTCTTCTGTAGATTTTGATAAGATTTCAATAATAAAATTAGGCGGTGGAAAAGCACTTTGGGTTTCTTCAAAGGTATCTGCAATTTCCTTTCTCCAAAAACAGATATCGGGTTCATAATCATTACGTGTACACCGAATCATTACCTTTTCAACACCAACTCTGCCTAATGCATTATGTTTTACATGAGGAAGTAGCTCTGTTAATATATTGCTACTTGCTTGCCAATGTCGTCCATATACGGGTGAATCATATACGCCAATTCCATTGATGAATTCAGCTTTTACACTTTCATCAATCTCTTTCCAAAAGGCATGACGCTTTTTTTGTTCCTCTTCCCAAGCTTGTTGAATAGCTTCTAAGTATTTAGGAAGGTGTAATGAATTTAAAATAGGCTTAATATCTAATTCTGGACTCATGGCTTGTTTTTTATTTCTATAAAGTTACAAAAATAGTAATGAATAGAAAAGGCTACTCTGGTGAGAGTAGCCTTACAAAAGTCTTCAATTAGTAGTTATACAGCTTTAGCTAATTCGATTACCCTAGCTTCATTGGTTTCTGTGGGTAATGCTTCTGCTTTCGCAAGATTTACCCTTACACGTAAAGCCCGTAGTCCTTGAACGCCTTGTAGCGATTCTAACTCTACATCTTCGATCTCTCCAATGAGATCACCTGTGCTTTGTAGGTATTCGATGTATTCACGGTATTCCTCAGCATCTTTGCCCTGAGAATAAACAATGGCAATTTTTTCTGGCTGAGTTAAACGCTCATTAGTTCCTTTGATGAGCGCTTTATCAATACGTTTTTTTACAATTTCGTAGCGGATATTGTAAGCACCATCCACATCAAATTGACGCTCATCTAGTCGGAAACGAATGGATAACGCATTGCTGTGAACCAAAATGAGTTGAGTAGTAGCCAATGGCAGCGAAAGCTCTGGAATCAGGTGATGTGCTTTGCGCGTTGCGGTAATGGTACTTTCTAACTGCCACAATCGGATATTTTTCAGATACATCTGATTGAATGTCCGATTATTAGCCATCGAATCGCCGATGTAAATGTTATATTCTACGCCATCAGTTTTGTATTTCTCAAAATAATGGGGGAACATTTGTTGAGCAATTTCCTCTTGACTTTCTATGTATTCGGATAGCACCTCATTGATGCGTGTTAGGCTACGTTCAAATTCCTTTCGTTTATTATAAATGACAGAAAGTTCAGGATCAATCTTAGCCCGGTAAGCGGCCAAATCTGCACCAATTTCATTAGGCATAATTTGCTCAAGCGTTTCAAAACAAGGATCGACTTCTTGTTGTAAAAACTCAATGACTCCCATTTCATCTCCCGAAAACAAGCCTTCTTCGATATTCTGAATATGCTTTTGAATTTTATAACTCAAATTATTGAAAATAGGAAGAGGCTTGATAGATTTCGCCTTACTAATTAACTCGTGCGTTAGGGTAAGGTGCTCAATCAAATCTGCTTGAATGGCTTTATTTCTTTCGGTAGAAGAGCCTCTAATATCAATGGCTGCATACAAAGGATATACCTCATTGAATACGATTTGCTCTGCTTCAGGAATTTCACCGCGTTCTTTTTGTTCTAAGTAGCGACTAGCCGCTTGCTCAAAACGCCACTCTACTGCGGGGTGAATAGCGGTGTATTGCTTTTTAATGATGGCATCAATATTACTTTCCCGCTCTTCTGCATTACGATTTAGGGCAATAGAGAATAGCGGAATAATATCCTGAATTTGTAATAAATAGCTAGAAGAAAGTTGCCCAGGTTTTGGCGCTGCTAATTCTAATACCCCAATAAACTCCCCATCGTAGTGTAAGGGAGCCATAACCATATTTTGAATGCCAGCAATCGTGACTAAATTCTTCCAATAAGGATTTTTATCGATGTGTTCCTTTAAGTCATTAATGATGTATGGTTCTCCTTTGTTGACCATGCAATCATAAAGTCCCAACACGCGGGAACAGGCCATTTTCTTTTCAGAATCTCCTAATATTAAACTGTGTGATGCTTTGCCAAAGCTCACAAAAGCAGCGCGTTGTTGATCAAACCCAGAAACCCCCAAACGGAGCTCTGGAATTTTAAACATGGAACGTAATTTATGTTGTAAGCTTTCAAATTTGTGTTGTACAACTAAGCTCTCTTTATCGAGCAAATCGAATTTGAGCTGCGATAAAATCTCAGGCGTAGTGACATCATTAAATTTGAAAACACAGAATCCACTAAATTCAAAATCTTCAGGAGGAAGGTATTTCATCCATAATTCGAGCTTATGAGAGTTTTGAATCAACTCATCAAGTTGTGCATCAGTGAGTGCTTTAGGAGCCTTCAACCGATTTATTTTGGCAAACTTCATGTTGATTTCCAACTTGAAATGCCTGTCAAGCCCTGTGTTTTGATCAGGCAAGTTCATGACAATGGTCTTGTCAAGTGGAAGTTCAATTCCATAAAACTCTTTAAAAATCATGATATAGGCATGAAGCGTTTTGCGATAAATCATTTCTTCATGCTTATCTTCCACCACGGCTTTTTTGTCGTACCGTTCCCAGTTTTTACCAAAAAGCTGTTCAAATTTGGAAGTCAAGAAAGGAGTAAACTGACTATATGGCGTAATGGCAGCGCCAATATCATCATCCATAGTAGCACTAGGGAAGATAGCGGTCATCATCATATTAATTAAATCCTGATGCTGATCAATAATGGATTCACTCAAACGATCCTCCATTAATTCAGGAGCTTCTTCGAGCTGCTGAAGAATGGACGTTGCAAGAATCTTTTCAGCTTTAGAACCATTTATATGCGCTTGCTGCCAATATTCAATGAGCGGGGAAATACTTAATGAAATCTCAAATGGAAATTCGCATAAGCTTGTGAGTATATCTTCCTTCATGGCACAATTTGTATAATTTCGACTTTCAGAAATCCCTCTCGAAAAGAGAATCTCTTAAAAAAACAAAAACTAATTGTTGTGATTCAACAATCCTTGCATCTAAAAGATTA
>JBMYQA010000172.1:0-12617 GCA_049600855.1 Flammeovirgaceae bacterium
ATGGTAGAATTATTTTCAGAGGAATAGTTGATGATCCACGTAATACCGATTGGGCTTGGATTGAAACAACTGCTTTTCATTTTCATTGTTCGGGTTAGAAAGTTATTAAACTCAAAGAATGCTTAAAATCCACTGTATTCCAGTAAATTTTAATGAAAGGTAAGTAGTTTTTTTTGAAAAAATTGCACTTTGTTCACATTGGTTTAATGCAAACGTTTTAGATTTGACCACCTCGTTTACAGCATTTTACAAGAATGGTTCTTTCGAAAAAAACAAGCTATACCCCTGCTTATTTGCCGCAAACGTTGACATGTGGCTAAGCAAATAAACTACTTCTTTCACAATAAAGTATAGGGAAAAGTACAACCCCATTTTAATAGTATTAACGCAGAATTAAGCAACGCTCAAATTCCTGCGCAATTCATAATTGTGTTGTTGAAACGTTTCAATGATAAACAACATCATTTGTGGCTTTTGATATCATGTATTAAACTAGACATTAACATCTAAGTGTCCAAGTTCATCTTTAATTTATTTTATAAAGCGTTGTGCAATGTTAACTCCCCATACAGCATTACATGAAAAAAGGTTGCTTATTACAATTATAAAATTTGAAAATTATAACCTAAACTCTTGTAATGTTCTAAATATCTTGGAAGTACATACCTCAAATTCGCTTCAGCTTTTAGGCTATCATGAAAGACTACGATTGAACCTTTTTGTGTATATTGTATCGTTTTGTTTAGGCAATTTTGTTTTCCAATATCTGCTAAAAAATCACCACTTAATACATCCCACATCACAATTTCGTAGTGAGGAAGTAATTTTTTAATCTGCTTACGGGTAATTCGGCCATGCGGAGGGCGAAATAAAGGGCTAGACTTTGAGGTAGTAGGCAATAAAGCAGCACATTGTTCAATATTTGCGATATATTGATCAGAATGGGTTTTCCACCCTACCACATGATTATAGGTATGATTGCCAACTCGATGCCCATCTGCAAGCACTTGCTCAAAAATTGCAGGATGTTTTCGAATATTATCACCCACGCAAAAAAAAGTGGCTTTCGCATCATAAGATTTTAAAGTCTCTAATACCCATTCTGTGACTTCGGAAATAGGCCCATCGTCAAAGGTTAAATAGATCACTTTCTCATCGCTATACCTACTCCAAGTGAGTTGAGGATATAACACCTGTTGGAACAGCCATCCCATTTTGTGGAGCATCATCGTTTTTGCTGTTGATTAACGGATTTCATGGACATTCGCAGAGAGCTATCCACTTGCTTTAAAACTACTCACAAAGTTATAGTAAAATCCTACCTTTCCACCTGTGCTTTAAAATAAGCTAACAAAAATTGCTACTCACTCCTACCCTTATACTTTGCGAAACGCCTTAACCAACAATACCCTATTTCATTCATAAAAAGCTTGTATATTTGCTGTCTTTTTGCGTTGAACCTATGTAGTTATGGAAATTCAAGACATTGAATTAAGAAGTGAACCAGTAAAAGAAATCCTTAGCAAACCTCCTAGAAAACTTATTCGATGGGGCATTACAGCGATTTTTTCGGTAGTAGTGCTCTTATTTCTAATAGCCTACTTGCTCAAATACCCCGATGTAATCACTGCAAGAGCTGTTATCACTACTGAAGAACTCCCCGCAAGTATTGTTACCAAACGCGATGGACACATCTCTCATTTATTTGTTAAGGAACAGGAATTAGTCGAAAAGGATCAAGTTTTAGCCGTTATTGACAATGCCGCTCACTATGAAGATTGGGCCAAACTAAAGCCCAACCTCTTAGACTTTCATCAACAATTGGTTCAAAAAGATTCTGTACGGAAACTCAACTTTTCTCAACAAGTCAAATTAGGTGAGATGCAAGGCGCTTTTGCCCAATTATACTTGGCCTATAAGAATTATTGGAATTTTATAGAAACCAACTTCTACCATCAAAAAGTCCAACAGTTGAGGCAAAAAATCATTACACAACATCAGCTTACGCAAGGCTTATCTGAGCAAAAAGCCATTTTACTCACCGACTTTCAATTAACAAAACGTCAATATGAGATTGACAGCTTGCTGCACCAAAAAACGGTCATCTCCAAACGAGATTTTGAAACTGCACAGCAAAACTTTTTACAAGAGCAATACCGACTGAAGTCATTTGATGTGGAACAAATCAATGTTTCCATACAGATTCGAGAGCTACAAGGCCAAGTATTAGAACTCCAACAAAAGCTGAAAGAGGAAAAGCTCCGTTTCTTAGAAGCACTCAAAGAAGCTTCGTTAAGGATGCAAGCCAGTTTAACCCGTTGGGAAAAAAACTATTTACTTCAAGCTCCTATAAATGGGCGTGTAGCTTTCTTTCATTATTGGTCAGATAATCAGGTAGTTAAAACTGGAGATGAGGTCATGATTATCACTCCTGAAAGCCAAAGGGTGATGGCGTATGCCAAAGTGGATCAGCAAGGTTTTGGCAAGGTCAAAGTAGGACAAACGGTACGAATACAACTAGATGGTTATCCATTTCATGAATATGGCAGTATTAAAGGCCACATCAAATCCATTTCGTCTATTTCCAGAGATAACAGCTATTTTGTTCGCTTTGAATTACCGCAGGGCCTCACCACCAACTATAAAAAGACACTAAATTTCAGTCAGGAAATGCAAGGAGATGCCCACATCGTCACTGAAGAACTTCGACTCATTGAGCGTATTTTCTATGAATTCAGGAAGTATTTTAAAGATTGGGATTAAGCAATTCTACACCTCAACCTCGTAACTTCGCACTATGTTCTTTCAAAAGAAATTTCCTCATTTTCAGCAACGCGACCAAATGGATTGCGGCCCCACTTGCCTCAAGATGATCGCCAAATCTTATGGCAAATCCGTCAGTTTACCCTATTTGCGTAAAGAAGCCCACATTGATCGCCAAGGCGTTTCTTTATTAGGAATTAGCGACGCTGCGGAAAAGATTGGTTTCCGAACCATGGCAGTGCGAGCCGATTACGATACCTTAGCTGAAGAAGCTCCCTTTCCTTGTATTGTTCACTGGAATCAAGCTCACTTTGTAGTGGTATACGCCATTAAAAAAGACAAAGTATATGTTGCAGATCCAGGCAACGCTTTAATCACTTATTCTAAAGAAGAGTTCTGTAAATGCTGGACGGGAACGGGTACAGGAAAAGCAGAAGGCATCACTTTATTGCTTGAGCCAGGTCCAGACTTTTACGCAGATGAGTTTATGGGAGAAGCTCCTGATAAAACCAAACTGACGTTCTTATTCAAATACCTTACTCCTTATAAAAAGTTAGTTTTTCAGGTCTTTCTTGGCCTCGTTACTGGAAGTGTGCTCGCCTTATTACTCCCTTTGCTCACGCAGGCTTTAGTAGATTCTGGTGTAAATAAGCAAAACCTGACCATTATCTATGTCATCCTTATTGCCCAGCTCATGCTTTTTGTCGGAAAAACAAGCATAGATATCATTCGAAGTTGGATTTTACTCCACATGTCCTCCAGAATCAATATTTACATCATCTCCGACTTCCTCATCAAATTGATGAAGCTGCCCATTAGCTTCTTCGATAGCAAAAACTTAGGAGATATCCTGCAACGACTTCAAGATCATGAGCGTATCAAACACTTTCTTACGTCATCTTCTTTAGAGTTTATTTTCTCCATTTTCAATCTCTTCGTTTTTGGACTGATATTATTGGCCTACAACTTCTCCATTTTCCTCATTTTTATATTGGGAAGTGGCTTTTACATCATTTGGATTCTTTTTTTTATGAAACGCAGGCGAATCCTCGATTTTAAACGCTTTAATCAGGCCGCAGCTAACCAAAGTAGCGAAGTTCAATTGGTGCAGGGTATGCAGGAAATTAAGTTGAATAACTGTGAGAAACAAAAACGTTGGGAATGGGAAAACATTCAAGTACGATTATTTAAGATTAGCCTCAGCAGTTTAGCCGTGCAACAATATCAAAACTCTGGTGGTGCTTTTATTAATGAGTTGAAAAACATCTTGATCACATTCTGGGCCGCCAAAGAAGTGATGGATAACAATATGACATTAGGCATGATGATGGCTGCTCAACAAATTCTTGGTCAGTTGAATGCGCCAATTCTGCAATTTGTCAACTTCATTCAAGAAGCACAAGATGCACAAATCAGCTTGGAACGATTAGGCGAAATTCACAATCGAGAAGAGGAAGATTCGAGCATTGAAACGGCACTGATGATTCCTGAAGAAAAAGACCTACTCATTAAAGATTTAGATTTCCGATATGGTGACCCGAATGCTGAATTTGTCTTGCATCGGGTCAATATGACAATTCCTTATGGCAAAACTACTGCAATTGTAGGTGCGAGTGGCAGTGGAAAAACCACATTACTGAAATTATTACTCAAGTTTTATGAACCTGAAAGTGGTGAAATTAAGCTGGGGGAAACGCCTTTACGGAACCTCAATAGTCGTGCATGGCGAAACAAAGTTGGGGTGGTGATGCAAGATGGCTTTATTTTTTCTGATTCCATCGCCAATAACATTGCTTTAGGCGCTGAGCATGTTGATATTAAACGCTTAGTTTTTGCCTGTGAAATTGCTAATATTCGGACTTTTATTGAGGAAATGCCCTTAAACTACAACACAAAAATTGGTTCAGATGGCATTGGATTGAGCCAAGGGCAAAAGCAGCGATTAATGATTGCCCGTGCGGTTTATAAAAACCCTGACTTTCTCTTTTTTGATGAGGCCACTTCGGCACTGGATGCCAAAAATGAGCGTGAAATCACCGAGAAGATTGAGCAATTTACAAATGGAAAAACGGTAATCGTCATCGCCCACCGACTCAGTACAGTAAAAAATGCAGATCAGATTATTGTTTTAGATAAAGGGGAAGTAAAAGAAGCAGGAGATCATACCGAGTTAACGGCCAAACGGGGACTTTACTACGAACTGGTGAAAAATCAGTTGGAATTGGGGAGTTAATGTATTGATGTGCGTGGCGTTAGTGATATCATTATCATTCGACCCAAAGCTGTAAAGTTTTTAGATTTGCTGAAGTTGTTCGTAGAGTTAGTAAAGTCCTTTACGAACAGCTTCAATAAGTTTTTTTTGATTTTATGCTGATTGAAGACGGCAGTCGCACTGTTCTCGTTCCTAATAATGTTGAGTTTCGAAACTCAACGTACATAAAGTTGAGGCAGAGAGTCTGACCTATAGGAATCCTCAACTAGCAGCTCAAAAAACGTGTGCTGTGGCTACTCTACTACTGATTGATCTTAGAGACTGTTTGGGCTTTTCTTTCGGCTAAACAAAAAATTCAAACAGCCTCTAAGAGCGTATGAATATGTTTATTCAAGGTTTTCTTCTTGTACTTTTTCAAAGTAGGTTTGGTAACGGATATTTCCCCACACAGGCTTTCGCTTTCGCCGATCTAGCTGCCCATTTGCTAACACCGTAAATAGTTTGCCGTTTTCAATGTATAATCGTACTGGTGGCTTCTTTCGATGTTGCCATCCAGAAGATATTGAGGCATAAATAAATTCCTTTTTCCCAATACGACTAGCGATTACATCTGACGACAGCACTAAAGTATCTTGAACAACATTAGCCGCATTTAAAACCTTTAATGTATCAAAAACCAATATTGGGGTTAAGTATAAAGTATCATTTGATACCGTCCACTCTCCCGTAGTCCAGCTTGATGCCATATCAAACCGCCAAGTGTAATGAAAGGTGTGATCACTTTTTAACTCCAGCTTTTCGCCAAAGTAACTTTTATGCGTACCAATAATACTTACTTGCCCAAAGCAGGCTGTCTGCACGAGTACAATAACGAATACAGTCACTAACTTCATCATTTTCAAATTTGGTTTAATTGTTATAAGCTTTTGCCCAATAAGCTCATTTTGGTCATTTTCTATCTATTCCGATCTTCTTCTTGGGAATACTTCCACCTTTTATGTGTCCACAGCCACCCTTCTGGTTCTTTATGAATCAGCTTTTCAGTAGCTTTTACATAGCTTTCCAAAATTTCATGCCCTTTTTTATCATAAGGAGGATCAACGAGGTGAACAAATTCAATATCGTAATAGCCTCTTTTAGGAGCAGTTATATTCAAAAAAAACACAGGAGCTTTAATCATTTTAGCAATGCGTTCTCCTCCAGCATAAAAGGCCGTATCTTGCTTCATAAAAGTCGTCCAATATTTTTCGGCTGGAGAATGTAAGATGGGAATCTGGTCCGCTACAATTGCAATCACTCGTTGAATACTTTTCCGTCTCACAATTTCTCGTACAGAACTATCTTTTTCAATCATATGTGCCCCAAAGCGACCACGCGCTTCCAAAATCAATTTTTCAAATGCTGGATGAGACAGTTTCTTGTACAAACCATCTACTTGAACGGGCATGATTATCGAGTTAAATAATAACGTCCATTCCCAATTGAACTGATGAGAAACCAAAAATATAATGGTTTGTTTATCAGCAATATAAGGTTCTATGACTTCAAAGTTTTTCACCTTCACGCGTTTGGTTAACTCCTGCTTGCTGATGGTGATGCCTTTCAGGGTTTCTACTATATAATCGGCAAAACGGAAATAAAACTTTTTCGCAATTGCCTGAATTTCCTTTTCTGATTTATCTGGAAAGGAGTTTCTCAAATTTGATAAAACTACTTTTTTGCGGTAGCCAATGAGGTAATACATCAAGATATAGAGTTTAAAACTCAGTAGATGTAATACGGGTAAGGGTAAACGAGAAATTAGTTTTATGATGGATATCATAGGCTTTTATGCCGCTACAGGCAATCGAAAAAGTTAAACGCCTGCAAAAATAGCACAAAGAATCTACAAATCATTTCCAAAGAGCTGTGAACCTACGAGTGATTTTCCAAAGTTAAATCGGGCTGTAACGCCAACATAAGGGGTAAAGTTCGCATCTGCATCCACCCATTCGTTGTCTCGATTACTGTCAAAAACGCGCACATTACTCCAAGTATTCATCCCTCCTTCTAGCATTAAGCGCAGGTTATTAGATAGTTTCCACTGAAAAATGAGGCTAGAACGCAAGGCACTAAAAGCAAATAAGGCATTTTGTGGACTCCCATTGGTTACGTATTCCATATTGGTAGAAAAACCATTCCACGTGTTTAGCCAAGAAAGGCGTGTTCGTTTTGACAGTTTCTTGGAAAGATCAATTTGTACAGGAAAAATGGCTGTAATATGTAGTTTTTTAGCCAGTTTTCGCCGAATTCCAATCAAAGGGACTGGAAACAGGCGTTTTCCCGCATAAATCAGTCCTCCACCAAAAAAGTCTTGTCTGTTCAAGCCTTTGATTTTTATTTTCATCACTGCTGCCATGGCAAAAGGCTGTTGCTCTTGAATGGCGAAGTCATTGAGTATCCCTGCATGTACCGTGTACGCCCAAATGCCTGAGTTTGTGCTTAAGCTTACTCCCGTAAATCCGAGTGAAAAATTTCCAACCTCTCGCTTTGTACCCTGATTCCCCAACTCATATTGGCGAGCCCCAAAGTTAAAAGTCAAGAACTGCTGCCTTGCTGAAGCTTTTAATTTCTTCAAATCTAAATTAGCCGCACCACCCATTGGAATAATCAGTGTTGAGCGGAGTTGACTGTAGCCAAATGGAACCTCTTTTTCCACCAAATCAGTGGGCATGTATTGCACACCAACACGTGCTCCAGGTCGAAACAAAGAAGTGAGGCCAACGTATTGTGCTGGACACATGTATGAGGTCAAGAGCAGTCCGAGTAAATAAATATAGAGTTTCATCACAAGCTTAGCAGTTATTCATGAGTACGTTTGAAGGAAAGACTATCTAATCGATAAAAAGTTACAAAACTGTTTTTTTTTTAGAGGTTGTTTGAACTTTAGATTACAATTTTATTCGTTTATAAATCACGGCACTGTAGGTATGTTTTTCCACATTCGACAACAAAGGAAAGCCACCAATATTCAAGTTTGATATGATTTTAGCCCATTTTGATTCCTTGATGTTCAATTCAGCTACCTGTTCAAATTCAGCTTGGCTCAAGTAATAATCGATACAACCTTGCGTATCTCTCATTTTTAAATGATCGGTTACTAACAAATAATCATACTTATAATTTTCTCGATGGTACTTTTCTCGAATAGCTAAATTTTCATACAGGTTCAAATATTGAAAATCAGATCCATTCTTTAAGACTGCATAAAAATAGAGCGGTTCTCCAACGACTTTACTTCCTGCGGGAATATGCTTCGCAATAAACTTCTCCGCTAGCTGATGATCTCGTTGCTGGGCTCCTGCAATTGCCTGTGCATTTTTCAATATAAAAAACAAACCATTGTAAGCTAATAAAGCAAAAATTGGCAGTAAAAATAGTTGTTTCCGATACGACTTATTCTTGAACATAAGCTTTATTCGATAAATTACTACACTTCAGATCATCGCAATGTAATCCATACATGAAAGCCATCTAAAATAAACTTTTTGGAATGAAAAGGAGCTTACTTTAAGCAAGCTCGTGAATAAGATAAAATTATTTCAATTTTTTCGTAAAAAAGTCTACTTTCAAGCGCAAGTTTCCAGACCAACTGCCGTCAAACCCATAAGGAGTGGAAGAAAACGAACTGATTAGTAAAATTAAAGCGGGAGATCAACGCGCTTTTAGGGTATTCGTTGAGTCGCATCAGCAACAAGTATTTAATACTTGTGTAGGATTTTTACATCATGAAGCCGATGCCGAAGATGTTGCTCAAGAAGTATTCATCGAAGTGCATCGAAATATTGATCGGTTCAAGGGCGATTCAAAACTATCAACTTGGCTCTATCGGATTGCGGTAAATAAATCCTTGGATTTTATGCGAAAAAAGAAAAGGCAAAAGCGTTGGGGCTTTTTTCAAGCCGTTTTCGGTTTCGATCAAATCCCTGAACCTGCGGAAACCTCTAAGGGCATGCTGCCTGGAATCACGACAGATGATCAAGACCGTGGTCGGGTATTGTTTCAAGCCATTGATAGCCTTTCCGAAAATCAACGCATTGCCTTTACCCTACACAAACTGGAAGGGTTAAGTTATCAAGAAGTTACTGAGGTAATGGGCTTAAGTCTTTCTTCAGTAGAATCATTGATGCACCGAGCAAAGAAAAACCTACAAAAAAAATTAGCGAACTATTACAAGAAAACACTGAAATAAACATTTGACCTACTAAATCATGAATGAGCACTTATCAAACATAAGACTTTTTGCCCCCAAATGTTTAGCCAATATTCAATTTTCTATGGTAAACATTGAGCGAATCTGGCTGTTGTTATATATACACGATTTATTTGAATATTTTTCAGGGCATTACCCACTTAGAAAGTCTTATTTTAAACGAGTTAAAGGCTTATCTCGTATTATTTTTTTCACTTTGAGCGAGCGCATTTTTTCCAACTCAGCACACGCCAACCAACAGGTATGATTTTATGACAAATAAAGAACAAAAAATCCAAGAAGAGGTTGCAAAAACCTTAAATGTACTGGATCGGAGGGAGCAAACCCCAGTAAATCCATTCTTTTATGGAAAACTTGAGCATCGAATGCGTGCCCAAACAACTTCCAGTACCAATACGTGGGCATTTATACTTCCTAAAGTTGCTATTGCTACTTTAATGCTGTTATTCGTTTGCAATATTTTCACGGTAGTAAGGCCTAATAATTCCAGTGACGAACATGCAACGATAGAACTAGCAAACTTTGCTGAACAATATAACATCATCACATCGCAATGAGTTACTTTCAGCAGCATAATTGGCAAAAGTGGCTATTTCTTGGTCTGGTTATACTCAATATTATCACACTCAGTATAGTCTGGTCAGAAAATGGCCCTCCCATTCCTAAGCTTGGGAATGCAAGTGAAAATCAGGTTGATAAACGTAGGCAAGCTGATGAATTCTTGTTGAGGCAACTTGGCTATGATGAAAAGCAGCGCCAAGCCTTTTTTGAGTTGACCAGTGAGCACGTTACTAAAATGCAACATATACATGACCAGCTTAGAACGCACAAGAAACAATTCTTCGATTTATTAGGTCAGGAACAAGTAGATTCTGCTAAAGTGCATCACTTGAGTGTTCAAATTGCAGACTGGCAAGTAAAAATGGAACAAGCTACCTATTATCACTTTAAAGCGATCCGAGCGATAGGCACTCCTGATCAACAGAAAAAATTCGATGAAATTATTTTTGAAACACTAAAAATGATTGGGAATCCGTCAAGAGAAAGGGTAAAAAACGGCAAACTCCCCTAAGAGGCTGTTTAAATATTAAAAAGCTGCTCATCTCCCTCATTTTTTAGAAAAAATTCACTTAAACGGGGGTAATCTTAACTTTTATTCAACAAATATTTGTCTGTTTTCTTTTTTCCGTTGTCAAAGAACAGGGTAGCATATTTCTATTGAATATCCAACTTTAGAACTGGTTAACATGGGTAAGTGCTTACCCTTTCGCTGGTTCTTAGGTTGTGATATTCTGCGTTTTACACTAAAATTGACTATTTTGGAAGCTGGAACTATTACACTTCAACAAAACACAACAACTTTGGCAAAAAAGGAAGTAGACCCAACTAACGAGGAGCAATTGGTTCAGAAAGTAAAAGAAGGCGATCAAGCCGCTTGGGATTATATTGCTCGAACCTATTACCAACCATTATTTGGCTATGTAATGAGTATGGTTAGAGAGCGAGAATCGGCCGAAGAACTAGTGCAAGATGTATTTGTCAATTTTTGGGCTAAACGTGAAAAAATTAATATTACCGCATCGCTAAAAGCCTATTTGTATCGGGCTGCTCGAAACCATACATTAAACTTTATCAAAAGACGAAACTTTGAACTCAATTACCAGCGCTCTTTAGCCGAACGTTTAACGCATCATCATAACGATACTGAACAAGCGTTTCATTACTCTGAACTAGAAAAGCGACTTTACAATTCTATTGAAGCTTTGCCAGAAAAGCGTAAAGAAATCTTTATGATGAGCCGTTTTGAAGATTTGACTTATAAAGAAATTGCAGCAACACTCGACATTCCTGTGAGGCAGGTTCATTACCAAATAGGCTTGGCATTAAAAGAGTTGCGATCAAAACTCAAGGGATTAGTCGATTATAATTTAATGTCAGGATGGTGGACTATACTAGCTATAGAAATCTGCCAAATCATCTAATTAACACCTTGTTTGCATATATTCTTAGTAAATGTTAATTTATAAATAAAGTGCAATTTATCACTGTCAACCGCTAACTAACAATTGTCTCATTAGTAAAGCAAGCCACATTTAACTCTTCATGCTTGATTTATGACTAAAAATGGACAAAACCACTACATAAAACTTTTATCACATTTTTACTTTTGCGTGGTTTTTGTATAACTAATTACCAACTGCTTTTGACGAAATATTACTAATTCAACTCATGAAAAATAAGATCGATTGGAACGAAATCGCCCAACATTTAGAGGGGGGTGAAAGCGGTGAGGTTGACAAGCAAGCACTGGAAGATAGCCAAGTTATTTGGCAGAAATCTGGAAAGTTAGGAGAAAAGTTACGTCAGACTACTTACACTCCTGACATTGAAATAGGTATGGCAAAAATGTATGCCCGTTTAAATAACAACAGTCAACCAACCGAAGAAGATCATAAAATCATTCCATTATATAAAAAGGGGTTATTTCGATATGCAGCAGCGGCAGCAGTTATCTTTATGCTTTCGTATGTGGTTATTCAAAACCTTCCGAAAGAAGAAGGCAATTTGGCTGGTCAGCAAGAGGTATTTTCTAATCGTACTGCAAGCGAACAAGCTGTGGCTTTAGCTGATGGTACTCAGGTTACCCTCGCTGCAGGTAGCGAATTAACCTATCCCAAATCTTTTGATGGCACTACCCGAACGGTCAACTTAAAAGGAGCAGCTTTCTTTGATGTGATCCGAGATGAAAATAAGCCATTTATGATTACAACTAAAGCCGCTCATGTACACGTTTTAGGTACCTCCTTTAACCTTGATGCACAAGATGATCAAGTGGAATTAAAAGTTAAAACAGGAAAGGTGGCCTTTAGTGATCATACTGGTAATAAATCATTTCAGGTTTCAGCTAACCAATCGGCTGTATACGATAGTAAGTCAGATAAACTCACTAAATATGTGAATGAGCAGTCATCCATCTCATGGAACAGTAATAATCGCATTCGATTGGCTGATGTGCAATTAGCTGAAATTACTCAGGTGCTCGCATTTCGAGATGGCTTATCGTTTACTTTTGAGTCAGAAGCTTTAAAAACAAAAGAATTAGCAGGTACCATTAATCCAACAGACGATGCGGGTGATGTGCTCCGCAAATTGTTTAAAGCGCATAAAGAATTGAGCTTTGTGTGGAAAGATAAGACCATCCACATTAAGCATCGGAGTTAATGTGAATAGCAATTAGGCAAGTTCTAAATACAAATCATCCCAAATTCATATTCGGGATGATTTTTTGTTTATAGGCTATTTGATAGTGTTTATCACGAATGGTTGATTATGTGAAAATGTCACCTCTTTTTCCGTCTCTTGAATCATTAAAAAGTTTAAAGCCATAAA
>JBMYQA010000173.1:0-12490 GCA_049600855.1 Flammeovirgaceae bacterium
AGGAGGAGATGAGGCCGCTATATTTGCAGGTGACTTGCTTCGAATGTACCAGCGTTTTGCCGATAAGCAAGGTTGGAAGCTCGGTATCTCCGATTTTACCGAAGGAACCTCTGGCGGATACAGTAAGTTAGTAGCCAATGTATCAGGAGACGAAGTCTATTCGAAATTGAAGTTTGAAGCTGGCGTACACCGGGTACAACGTGTACCTGCAACCGAAACTCAAGGGCGTGTGCATACTTCAGCGGCTTCAGTAACTGTACTTCCCGAAATGGACGATGTGGAGGTGGAACTGAATATGTCAGACATTCGAGTAGATACCTACTGTTCTTCAGGCCCTGGTGGACAGTCGGTGAATACGACTTACTCTGCAGTTCGATTGACGCACATTCCAACGGGCATTGTGGTGCAATGTCAAGATCAGAAATCCCAGTTGAAGAACAAAGATAAGGCGATGAAGGAATTGCGTTCTCGAATTTATAAAATTGAATTAGAGAAGCATCAAGAAGCCATTGGAGCTGATCGTAGAAGTATGATTGGTAAAGGAGATCGTTCTGATAAGATTAGAACTTATAACTATCCCCAAAGCCGAGTAACGGATCATCGGATAAATTATACAGTCTATAATTTACCTCAAGTCATGGATGGAGAAGTGGCCGATTTTGTAGAACAGCTTCAAATGGCAGAATATGCTGAAAAGATGGAAGCTGGAGCAACTATCGTTTAATTTCCCCCGTAAAACCTCCAAGAGAACCTTGGAGGTTTTTTGATCCCAAACTATGATGCCATGCCATTGCTTAGATACTCCTTAGTCATTGCCCTCTTATTATCTTGCAGCCTTTCTGCCTTCTCTCAAAATAAAAAAGCCTTTTTTCAACTTGGTGTAAGTGCGAATTCCTATAAAGGAGATTTACAGGAAAGTTATGATAAACTCTCTTCAGGATTTCATTTTGGTGTACGCGTACATGGCGATAAGCGCGTAAATGGAGGATTGTTATTTCATGCAGGTAGTCTAACGGGGCAAAATGTGAGATTTGTGAGTGCTGATCCTTCCATTACGCCAAACTCATTTTTTAAGACTCGCCTTTTATCGGGGCAGTTTAACTTGAATATTAATATCATTAAAAAAGACAACTTCCGCTTGTTCATCTCACAAGGCATAGGTTTACTAAATTTCCAACCAGAAAATGATTTAGGCGAACAACTCCTTGATTTGCCCGATACACGATCTTTTGGGGAATCGTACACGAATAATGCATTAATATTGCCCACTGCCTTAGGTGTACTTTACACACTGAAAAATGGCTTTGGCCTAGCCCTACGTTTCACTTACTTAAATCCTCAAACCGATTACCTTGATAATATATCAACATTGGGGCCTGATGATAATAATGACCGTGTTTTTCAAACCAATCTCACCTTACTAGTTCCCTTTAATTTGCCTAGCCCGAAAAGTGCCAAATCGTCAGAATAATTCCATATCTTAGGCTCAAATCTAAAGATATGATTCATGAGATATCTATTTTTATGTGTGTTCATCATAGGCTTATCTTCATGCGAGAAGCAGGAAAATACAGACGTTGTGAAATCAGACGTAGTTGAAGAAGAAAAAGACCTCAAGTATGAATTTGATAGCCTAACCCTTTATTATCCAGCAGACTGGGCATTAGCAGAAAGCATTGACGACGCAGGTTCTAACTTGGTGACGATCAACCCTACAGATAGCCTATCATCAGGGCGAATGAGTGTAGCAATTTTCCAAGCAGCACTTCCGCAATTGAATACATTATTGAGCATAAAGGGCAGTGTTTACCTCAATTTGGATGTAGACCCAGAGGCAATTCAGGAAAGTGAGGCTGGTGAAATCACTTATCAAGGAGTGCCTGCTTTGTATCAAAGCTACTCTGCTCGTTCGGAAACCCGTACAGTTGATGGGCAATTCATTATATTGAATAAATCAGAGCACTGTTATGTGATTTACTTTCAAACGAACCAAGCGGATAGTCAAATCAATCGTAAGGTGTTTGAAACATTTGAGCGAAATTTGTTGATTCGCTAATATTTATTGTGAGCATCTGCTTAAAGGTGAGCCTAAGTTGCCTTGTCCTAATTATAAAAAACTACTTCAAAATCTTTCGGTAAGTACTTGCATTCGTGGGATCAAGTCCGATTAGCAAATCGACTGCTTGCTGTTTCATGGCTTCATCACTACGACTGAAAATATTTGCCAACTCTAATGCTTTGGCATCAAAAAAGTTATTTAGTGTAACCGAAGTGGGTTCTTGATCTCTTACACGTTTCATGCGCTGTAATACCCCAATTACCTGATTTCTGGCAGCATCAGGATCTTCCGTAAAGGTATCCATAGCCAAGCGGTGGTATTCATAAATACCTAATCGGTAATCGTCAAATTGAGGGCTATTTAGATTCGTTACTAACCAATACCGATCTCTAGTATCTCCTCCTACACCAGCCCAGCCTTCCCCGCCACTGGCCGAAGAGTTATTTAAAATATTTAATGCACGCTCCAAATATGGATTTCCGCCTTTTTGGGAAAAACTATCAAAGTCAAGTGCAATCACAATATAGGCATAGTACGCTAATAGAGAGGTTAACTCAGTAGTATAAGTGTTTTCTGCAAAAATTAAAGGTTCTGCTGGACTATAGCTAAAACGCCATTTTGAATCAAAAAAACTCAATAATGGAGATTCGTATTCAGTGCCATAAATGGGACGCATTGATTTTATTTGTACGCTTGCTCCAAAATTAGTGATGGAATTGCCTTTGTCTAAGGTAATTAAAATGTCACACTGAATTTTTTCATGATCCTCCAATTCCAAATCTGTCCACTTCTGCGTATTCATAAACTGCTGAATCGCATTCTCCATATCAGTAAATACCTGTTGCTCTTGCGTTTGTACTTGCTCACCATTTACCTTAACAATACAATTCAATTCTTGAGCCCTTACTGAAGTAGCTCCCAACATACACACCAACAGAACAAAAAGACTTCTCATCATCATTAATTCATTTTACCTACAAGTTTACACATTCTCAATGAAAAGACATGAGAAGGAGGTAAATAGACAGTGAAGAAAGGGATTTTTTCACTCAATCTCCCTTCAACATCTTCATGCCAAAGCCTCCAATCACTACCACAAGCACCACTAAAATTACCCATAACCACAATTGATTTGTAAATAGCGGCTTGGCTCCTTGCGCAGGAATATGACTCGTTTCTCGTTCTTGACCTAAAGTTAGCTCAGTTAATTCAGTAGGAATTTTATCTTTAAACATCACAATATCGTAGCTCGGTTGTTGAGCTTTGGTATTGCCATACACTAAATAATAGTTCGCTTCTTGTGTAAACCTAACGGTTAAGCTGTGCGCAGGCCCAATAACACGAGCCGACTCAATTTGTAATGCTTGATTGTCGCGATTATCGATAATACAACGGATGCCATCCGTCTTTTTGCTGGCAAATTGAAAATCATTGTCCTCGAAAGAGCTTAATATACCCGTGCTGACATCACGATATACAGCTTGAGCAGTTTGATTTCCTATTCGGTATTTAATTTGGAGGGGGCGATAATAATCAAAACTATCTTTTACATGGAGTTGAACATAAGTTACGGGTACTTTATTTAAAAGATCAATAGCAACCTGAGTTTCTTTGCGTTCTTGATCTTCTGATACTTGGAATTTTACAATCGGATAGATTCGGTAATTGCCAGGCATAATTTTCACTTTCCGCAAGTAGGCACGATTCAAACGAGGTTTGCCTTTCCCACTCACACGGACCCGCCAATATTGATATTTACTATCAGGAAAGCGAATCGTAGAATACGTATAGTCCGTGTATGCATTGCGGATTGATAAGATTCGTTGTCTTTCTTTAACTGTAAACCATTGCTGTTGATCTTGGCTTCCTTCTAAAGTAACTCGCCAATCAAAGTTAGCATTTGAAAAGTCTAGCTGAATGCGATTAATAATGTCGTTCGTTGGAACTTGAAAGATAAAAAACGCATCACCCCCACTTGATGCCTGATTAATGAGTTTGAAATCCACTTCCTCTGTTTTCAATTCCCAATTGTGCTCATTGAGAAAAAATGGCGCTTCAATTGTATCACCATTGGATTTTACGCCATAAATGCGGATATCAGCTAAACTAGGCTGTGTTTTGGCGTACATTTCAGGCGGTACACTGATGGAATGCCAGGTGTCAGTGCTTCCTTGTAGCTCACGGAAAAACTGATAGTTGGCCATCTGTCCCCTCAATTGGGTAAAAGTCAATACAAGAACTATCCAAATGCTATTGCGAATCATCCTTTTCATCAGCGATTTGATTTTTGAATTTGTTGTACAAGAAAGAGATGATTAATAAGAGTAGACCCAGACAAACAAATACGATGGTTTTTGCCAAGGTATTTAGATTCGTTAAGTCGTAGAAAAAGAGTTTCAGGAGTGTGATTCCAAACAAACCCATTGCCGCAAATCGAAGGTGCGGTTTGCGTTTCCAAATTCCTAATACAATTAAGAATAAAGAGTAAACGCCCCACAATATACTAAGACCTAACTTGTATGATTGCTCTGATTGAGCCAAATCCATCCAATGAATTAATTCAGCACTCAATATCCACAAAACGGCTCCATGTAGCGTAAACTCAAATATAAGCCTTAACGTAGTATCTAAAAACTGCTGTTTTGAATATTGATAAGATGCGAACAGCACAGTGCTTGCAAATCCAATAGAAATATATCGAATAGCTAAATGCATAATTCCTCTACTAAACATCTTGGCTTCTTCAGTGGTTGCATGCGCATAAGCGAGATAACTTTCGCGCAAATCGCTTAGTACATCCAACCCACCTGTCAAGAAAATGAGCAATACACCGATATTTAAGATAGGTGTTACATTGGCTAACGGCTTGTTTTTTAAGTAGCGCATGTTGGCAAAAGAAAGCAAGGCAATAAAAAGGAGTGCATAATTGATTACCCATATCTGACCAAATAAGCGCATATCGGCATCATATCGGAATGAGGTATAATTTTCCCAGCTGTTTTCTGTGGCAATCGCTATGCCTGTACCATAAAAGCGATTTTCCCAATAATTGTAGATTTCTAATCCAAACGTACAAAAGAGTGAAGCCAACAATATAGATGGAATCATGATTTGAACCAGATCATAGACGAATCCTGTTGGTTCTTCTTTGGGTTTTTGAGTAGTAAACATCCAAGTAATGAACACAAAAAATCCCGTAAATAATACCGAAGACAAAAATTGAATATTTAATAAGGGCAGTAAAATGTCCTCTTTTCCGACATCAATGTAGTTTTCTCCCCAATCTTGAATAATGCTGAAAAATGCCAAAATCATGATCGGGTAGGAGATTTTTTCATAAATCGGCACTTGCTTATTTCGTGCAATCCACAGCAATAAAGTGGCTTCGCCCGCCCAGAGTAAGGTCACCCAATTTCCATCCAATTGCACTGGAATGGCGATGGTAACAAACACCATCGACAAACCTCCCATGAGGTAAAACAGGGGTTTGTCTGCCAACTTCATTTGTTTCATCAATACATTTACACCCAAATGAATGGCGGCATTTCCTACCGTAAATAATCCCAAATACATTTCTAGCCCTTCGGTTTGATCCATCACAGCATAGCCTATCCCATAATAGATGAAGGCGTTACCCATCATTAAGATCACATCAACAGCATTAAATGATTCTTTTTTGAGTAACTTATATGAAATAAAAGTGGCATAAAAGATTAAGAAGAAACCAAGTGAAAACCCTAGTGCTGTGCCAGTATGTTCATCTACCGTGTAGTTGTTTGCAAACCAGCCTAAAAATACCAGCCAAGTTAAGCCAAATGCGGAATAATAAAGTATTTTCCAGTACCGATGAACTGCTACAGCGAGAATCCCAAGATTAATCACAGTCATGTAAGTAAATAATGCAGGGTAGTTTCCCGATCCATCATTCAATAATAAAGGAACACAGTAGGCACCCGCCAAGCCAATTAAAGCAATGATTTGTTTATTATAATTCAGGGCCGCAAGCACCGTAAAAATGGTAAACAGTACCATTAAGGCAAAAGCGGCTAATCGGGGTATCAGTTCGTATAAATCGTAAGCAAAAAAGGTGATGAAATACATGATCGCCATGCCTCCGCTGAGTAATACGGCACTAAAGTTTTCATATTTCTTTTTCAGATAAATGCCTGTACCCAACAAACCTAATCCCATCAAATAGCCCAGAATAATCCGAGTTAAAGGGTTAATCATATCGTGATCAATGGCATATTTAGCACCAATTCCTACTCCAATTACCGTGATTGCAATGCCAATTTTACTGATCAGATTTTCACCAATAAATTTCTCAAAATCAAATTGCTTGTTGAGTTTACGCGTTTGTTGAGTTCTTACCTGATCTTCTTCTCCTAGTTGCTGAATTTTTTCAGCTAAGGTCAACTCTTTTTCTGGTTTTTTGATGGATTCTGGCTCTTTCCCGATTTCAGCCGTTACCTTTTCAGCGAAAACATTTGGTTGCGGATCAAGGGTATTTGTATTCTCCGTTTTAGGTTTTTGAGCAAGTTCCTCTTCAAGTAGGTAAATCTCCTTTCGGATAGCGTGAATTTTTTGTTGAAATGCAGTATGTCGATTTGAAAGTTGCTCCAAATCACCATTTAATGCTTTAATTTTTTCGGCAAAAGCCATATCAGGAGTAAGTGAAGTTTGGCTATTTTCCTCGCTTACTTGCGGTAAATCCTTCAGGTTTGGCTGTGGGTCCAGTGTATTGGTTGACTTTGGTAATTGAGGTCCCTTCAGCTCTAATTCATTAATACGCTGCTTGATGGCCTGAATTTCCCGTTGGAAAAAGGACTGTCGCTCAGATAGCAAGTCTAATTGCTCAACAAGCTCCTGAATTTTCTTTTCTTCGTCCGACATAATGAAGTTTTGTTTGTTCGGCTAATGTGCTTGTTATAGGTTGAATCCTTCGAATATTACAAGCTTAGTTCCTTCAAGATAGGAAGTCTTAATGGCAAGAACAAATGGGCGAGGCTGATCGTAAGCACTGGAACCTTAAATAATTACCAAACATGTGGTAATTGTTTAAGCCAAGATCAAAACAATTCATTTTACTCATCAGCTAAGCACCTGTTCAGAAATATTCTAGCATTTGTTAATGCTCCTAATCCTGCTTCTCTGCGTTGTCAATGCCTTAAAGAGCGCTGCTATTCGCGTTATTGACGCCTTAATAAGCAGAATTAAAATCTATTAAAAAATACCACAATATTTCTGAACGGATGCTTAAGGATGAATTGATTGATTTCCAAACGAGTTGCTATGCCTGTACCTGTGATGATTGGGAAGGAGTTGTATAACAAACTGACTTAAAATCCCACCCTCAACCTCAGATTAGTTTGAAAGTTTTCTCCATGTAACCTCGAAAAAACGACATCAAAACGGCCAACACGGAAAATATTTTCAACCCCTATGGTCAGTTCTAGGTAATCTTTAAATGAATCGGTGTAGAGTAAGTGGCTGCCTGCAACTACTTGCCATTTTAATTTTCGGAACAGTGGAAGTTTTTGAAAGAAAAAGCCATTAAAATGATGTTCGTAGTGTCCTTCAAAAAAATTGTCTAACGTACTTTGTGCATAGTAGCTTAAATTGAAAAAAGCAGGAAGCAAATTATTGGAAAACAGGGTTTGAGTAGTCATAAAGTGTTTATAATCCACAAAAGGCACTGTTTTATCAGATAAGAAACCGCCATAGGCTACATTAAATTCAGAACGACCGAATAAGCCTAGCTTCACATCATCTTCTACCGAAACTTTGAAAAAATCAAAGTCAGTATCACTTCCCGCAATTCCTTTAATGGCTTTTTGATAATAAAGGTATATGGTTGGGTAATCTGATTTTGACGCATATTTAAGATTAGGGCGCAAGTAATATTGCTGTTTAAATCGTATACGCGCTCGAATATCAAACATAAATGCCTGATGTTCTTCAAAAATCAATGTGTTGTCATTAGGGGTTAATGGGTTATTAGAAGTAAACGCTATGCCATCCCGATCAATTCCTTGATTGGTCACGGTATTTGCCAAAGGTGTTCGATGGGCATATTCTAATGAAGAAACGATGAATAGCCCATTAAATAGTTCTTGTCCATAGGCAAAGCGTGCATACGTTTTTTCGAATAACTTCATGTAATTTCGCTCGCGCAACAAGGTATAAAGGGTATTGATAAATGGCGTAATTGGCCGATTGGCATTTAGTTGTTCTACATATTTTCCTGCTTCTACTTGGATTCGTCTGCGGTTAATTCCATTAAATCTGCGATAAAAAATACTTTTGTAATAGAGTTTATTGCTGGAAAAGCCATAGCGAAACTGTTGGTTAAAAGAAATGTATTTATTTTTTTCCTGATTAAACTTAGAAGCCTTAATACCAAGGTTTATATTATAACCTTCTATGGTATTAAATTGAAAATTTTCTAATAAGGAAGGGAAACTAAAGTTTACTTTTTTATAACTATTTCGATAAGTATATCCAGTAATTGCATTGATGGGTTTAAACTTATTTCGAATCCGATCCATGGAATCGAGGTAGGATTTGGATTCGTGGGCAATGGCAATGCTATCTTTTTTATAGTAATCTTCTTTTTCTATTTCCGTTAATTTTATGGGACGAGCCGCATCCCAATAGCTAGAATCCTTCTTGTTGGCTCCATCTTCTATTCGAC
Organism: Flammeovirgaceae bacterium; assembly: GCA_049600855.1. Classification (GTDB taxonomy): domain Bacteria; phylum Bacteroidota; class Bacteroidia; order Cytophagales; family Flammeovirgaceae; genus JBMYQA01. The sequence goes on from JBMYQA010000173.1 coordinate 8,754, forward strand.
TAATTTCCGCCCCAAAATAATTTTCTTCAAACTTTGGATTTACATTGTAATCTGAAAAAATACCAATGTAATAACCATCTCCTTTCACCTTGAATAGCGGAAAGTCGAAGAAATATTCAAAAGTTTGGGTACCCATCACCCACAGTTTTTGATCTTGCGTAACAGGCAGGTACACTTGTTTTACCAACAGTGAATCCACATAATTCACATTTCCCAAAGACTTTGACACTTTCAACTCTGTACTATGAATTCGCCATGAGCTATCTTGTAAATACATGTAACCTGAAAAAGCAGGTAAGCCTTTGCGTTTGGGAATTACCTTAATTTTATTGACGAGTACATTCCCATCTTTAAAATCCCCTTTGAACTCATAATCGTAGTAAAGCATTGCTGTTGGAGCAATGGGAGATATGAAGTTACGTTCACTCAGCGGTCCCATTTCAATATTGGCTCGATAGAAATTGAGGTCAAAATCTAATGCACTATTCCAGCTAAAAGCATTATTGCGCCCACTTGTTTTTGAGGAAATCATTCGTTCTTTTTTCTTATTCGGTACTTGATAAGAAAAGTCTGAGACTGATTCGGATAAGTAAACAATACCAGAGTTGGTGGAGTCATCTTCTGCACCGGGAATGGTGATGTCAACACCTAAAATGGTTTTGGGCGCTTTGGTAATGCGTTGCAAGCCTTTGATGTATACTTTACAGCTATACTCTTTGAGTTCATTGAGGTAGTATTTTCGTTTTTGCTGAGCTTGGCGAATCATTTCATAAGCTGGATTTTCTGCTTCGGCACTAATTTCTACGCCTTCTAATTGCAAGGCTTCTTGTTGCATCACCACATTTAGGGTAATAGGGGCATTACCCACTTGAATGGTTTTTACGACAGTTTTGTACCCGACAAATCGAAATACGAGCTGATAGTCGCCTGGTTCTAAGTCTAAAAAATATTCTCCTTCTGAGTTTGTAGTAGTACCAATAGTACTTCCTTTAACGAATACCGTTAGAAAAGGCATGGGTGCCTGTTTGTCGTCTACTACCTTCCCTGAAATTTTTGTAGCAAGTGCAGGTAGACTCCAAATTGCCAATAATATGAAGGTTATGAGGGGTTTGAGTGTTCTCATTGCAGTTTGGTGTGTTTGGCTAATTTACAGATTATGTGTGAAAAGTATGGCTGAATATAGGATGTGCGGTGTTTGGTTAGTTTCATTTAAAAACAAAAAAGGGACATACTCCAAAGAGATGCCCCTTAACGAATATGCTCGAAAAAATTAATCTTTCAGGATAGACTCAATACTCTCGATGTTATCTTTAACCTCCGTGTCATCAGGCTGAAGGCTATTACACTTTTTCAAGTAAGGTAAAGACTTACCTAATAGCTCTCTGTACTCAGCTTCAATTTTATCCGCCTTAGCTTGGTCAGTATACGCACCTGTTGGGCCAACTAAGTCCTCTAAACCTTTCTTGATATCATTTGCTCTTTGAATGTAGAAAGCAGCGAAGTTCAAGTTGGCACTGTAGTAATTTGGAGCAATTTCTAACGCTTTCTTGTAGTTCTCTTCTGCTTTCTCGAAGTCGCCTTTACCATCGTACAAAGCACCTAAGCTGAAGAAAGAAATCGAATCTTGAGGGTTTTTCTTTACAGTTTCAGCTAATAAGTTAATGGCATCATCTGTACGATCTAAGCGGATGTAAGACTCAATCTGGAACTTTACTAAGTCAATAGATGAAGGAGCGGCTTTTAAGCCCATGTTAGCCATTTCAAGCATTTTTTGATATTCCTTCTTGGCTTCATCTTTCTTATCTTCATCAGCTAGTTCAATTCCTTTTGAGAAGTGAAGTCTTGCCATAGACAAGTACGGGCCTTCTTTAGGGTAGTTTAATTCCGCTAGTTTAGCAAAGCTTTTCTTCATACCTGCTTCATCTTCATCTTGTTGTGCACAAGAAAATGCGTATAAAGCAGCTGTAGTATCTGTAGGGAAGATTTGATAACAGGTTTCAAAAGCTTTTTTCGCTCCTGTGTAATCTTGATCATTATTATAAAGATCAGCACCTTTTTGGAAGAAATGATTCTTAAATTGCTCTAACATGCCTGGAACAGGCTGGAATGTAGCAGGGTCAATGCCTTGATTATCGTAAATCTTCTTATACTCAGGCGAATTTTCTTTTACCATTCCTTTCACTTTTTCGAAAGCTGCAAGGGCTTGACCCACAGGATCATCTAAAAGTGCTAAGTCTTCTTCCTTGTCAGAAATAGCGATTGCTTTATAAATTTCAGCTTGCAATAAATAACCTGAAGCTTTCGGTTTTTTCTTAAACTTATCACCGTTTAGGTAAGCATCTAATTCTCCTTTTGCATTGGCTAATTCGCCTTTGTCCATATACGCTCTAGCTTTGGAAGGAGAACCTTTAAATTGAGCAAAAGTGACAGTAAATGCCATTAGTATCAATGCGAAAGTCAAACTTAATCTTTTCATATCTCAGAAATTTTTTTCAATAGCTTGAGCAGTAACTGCGAAAGAGTAGGAGGTTATTCTCAAGCCTTTTACTTATTAGTGTATTAATACTTTAACCTCTGTAAGTACTAGAAGTAGTTAAATAAAAAAGTGATCACTTTGATGCGGTTTATCCTCATTTATCTACTTATTCAGTCGCTTCATCTGTTGTTGAATCTGCTTCTCCACTTGTTTGTTCTTGGTTTTCATCTTGGTTTTCTACGGTATCGCCTTCAGCATCTTCCTCTCCCTCTAAACGTTCAATTTTAGCTACAGAAGAAATTTCATCCGAATCATTCAATTTGATGAGGCGAACTCCTTGAGTTGCCCGCCCCATTACTCGGATAGCTGCAATCGCCATGCGAATGGTAATACCCGATTTGTTAATTATCATTAATTCATCTGAATCAGTTACATTTTTGATGCTGATGATTTGGCCTGTTTTCTCAGTGACTTGCATGGTTTTTACTCCTTTACCTCCTCGATTGGTAATTCGGTAATCTTCAATTACGGATCGTTTACCATAACCTTTTTCAGACACCACGAGTAAGTTGGAACTTCGATCCTGAACACATACCATACCTACTACACTATCCTGATCACCATCTAAAGTAATGCCTCGTACCCCCGTAGCTGTACGCCCCATCGCCCGTACATGCGTTTCGTGGAAACGAATGGCACGACCAGAACGAATCGCAAGGATAATGTCACTGTCCCCATCAGTCATTTTTACATCTAATAACTTATCGCCTTCATTGATATTAATGGCATTAATACCATTTTGTCGAGGACGAGAATAAGCTTCTAGTGTTGTTTTCTTAATGACACCACGCTCAGTAGCCATCACTAAATAATGATTATTGATGTAATCAGCATCTTTGAGTGTTTGCACATTAATAACGGCCTGAACCTTATCTCCTTGTTCAATTTGTATTAAATTTTGTAAAGGACGGCCTTTAGAGGTTTTACTACCTTCGGGAAGTTTATAAACTTTTAACCAAAATACTTTACCATATTTTGTGAAGAATAGTAAGTAATTATGGCTAGAAGCGATAAAGAGGTGTTCAGTGAAATCATCTTGTTTGGTTGTAACGCCTCTTGACCCAACGCCTCCTCTATTTTGAGTTCGGTATTCTTTGAGCGGGGTGCGTTTGATGTATCCTTCATGCGAAATGGTAATCACCATTTCTTCGTTAGGAATCATGTCTTCAATATCAATATCATCGGCATTAAAGACAATTTC
>JBMYQA010000174.1:0-12484 GCA_049600855.1 Flammeovirgaceae bacterium
AAATTGAACATATTCTTCCGTTGCACGAACCCCTACTTGTACACTTTTATTAGCATCTGAAAATTTAATTGCATTAGACAGTAAATTATCAATTACTCTACCGAGCAAGTGCGGGTCACTATAACATTGTAGGCCATCTTCTTCGACATTTAGTTGTAAAGAAATCCGCTTTTTTGCCGCTTGTTGCTCATGCTCCCGAATGCAGTTTTCAATAAAATCATCTACTGCTAGCATTTTAAAGTTGACATTCGAACTCTTTTGTTCATAAGAATGTAGGTCTAACAAATCTTTAATCAGTGCCTTACCTTCATCAATAATTTTAGGCATCATACCCAAATACGTAGTTTGCTCTACTGATAATTCTCCCGACATTTCCGTAAGCTGAATCAAACTCTTAAGTTTATTCAGTGGAGATTGTAAGTCGTGAGCTACGATATTAAGCACATGCTCTTTTTGGCTGTTTAATTTTTCGAGCTCTTCGTTTTTCTTTTGAATTTCATGCTGTGTGTTTGCAAAATTTAAAGTTGCATTGATTACTGCCATCAAATCCAGTTTGCGAAAAGGTTTGGGGATATATCCATGTGCGCCAGCATCAAAGGCCGTGAGTAGGTTTTCGGCAGACAACATCACTCCTGTAGCAATGACAATGGGAATATGATGCGTGGCAGGCGTATTTTTAATGGCTTTCATGGCTTCTAACCCATTGAGAATGGGCATTTGCCAATCCATAATAATCATATCGGGCAAGCGTTTTTGGGCAATATCTATGGCCGCTTTACCATTTGGGGCAAACAGAATGGTATAATCCAAACCCGATAGTAAACGACTATAAATCTCTAAGTTGGTTCGCTCATCATCAACAATCAATAAAGTGCCCATGTAGTCTAGTAGTTTGTACTGGTCAAAAAATCACTACCAGTTTTGGTTTTTAATCATATTAATTCATCTACTGGGAATAGCTAATACGATTGAAATTTAAGTCCTAAATAACTATGAATTGTAGTTTTTGTAACTTTTCTGCAAAACTAATTTATTACTCAACTTTTTCAGAAATTATTTAGATTTATTATCGTTTCCTTATAGCATGGCTTATCTCGTTAAGCTATCGAAATAAAGGCAGGTTTACACTCCCACACTGCTGGTTTACCAATTCATCTGTTTGGGATTGCAAACTAATCATTGGACAAGTCATAGAATGTGCTAATTTTGGCCTACATTTGATCGTAAAGTTATCTATAGTATACCCTCACAGTTTAAACTGCAAGGGTGTATTTTAGACTACTTCAGTCATTTTTTTTTGATGCTATATTAAGTTGTGATGGAAAGTCCTTATTTGGTCGGCATTACTGGAGGCAGTGGTTCAGGCAAAACATATATTTTAAAAAAATTGGTTGAGGGATTAGGAGATGAAAACGTCTGTATGATTTCTCAAGACAATTATTACTATGATCGTACACGACAACCCAAAGATGAAAATGGGATTGAAAACTTTGATTTACCAGAATCCATCGACCTTGAGGGTTTTGCCGCTGACTTAAAGAAAATCAAACAAGGCCTTCCGATCACAAAACAAGAGTACACCTTTAATAATAAAAATGCAGTATCGAAAGAATTAATCTTTGAGCCTAAACCCATCATCATTGTGGAAGGAATTTTCATCCTTTACCACAAAGGCGTTCGAGATATGCTTGACTTGAAAGTATACATTGATGTGAAAGACTATATCAAGTTAAAGCGAAGAATTATTCGAGATCAAATGGAACGTGGATATGATTTGGACGATGTGTTATATCGTTACGAAAAACATGTGATGCCAACTTACGAACGTTACATTAAAACGCACAAAGAAGATGCTGATTTGGTCATCAATAATCATAAAGAAACTGGCGCAGATAAAGCGCTAGATGTATTGATGCATTACATGAAATCAAAAGTTGCAGCTTCTGTATAGCAATTGCTGTTGCATTAATAAATGACGCGATTCACCTTTCTCAACCATTGAAACAAATTATGACATGGCAGAACGATTTGCTGTAATAGGACTCGGACAGTTTGGTATTGCGGTAGCCAAACAATTAGCTGAAAAAGGTGCCGAAGTACTAGCCATTGATAAAAATATGGAACGGGTAGAAATCATCAAAGATGATGTTGCCTATGCTGTTGGCCTAGATGCGACCGATAAAAAAGCATTACTCTCCCAAAATATTTCCGATATGGATGCTGTTTTGGTAGCCATTGGTGAAAATATTGAAGGCCTTCTCCTCACTACTGTTTTATTGCTCGAACTAAAGGTGAAACGTTTAATTGCCCGCGCCATGAGTAAACAACAACGGATCATCCTGGAAAAAATCGGTGTGCAAGAAATTTTATCTCCAGAAGATGAAGTGGGCTACATGGTCGCTGAAATGCTGTTAAACCCTACCGTTAAATCGTTCCTAAAACTTCCAGATGACTACGAAATTGTAGAAATTAAAATTCCTAGACGAATTGCGAAAAAGACCATTGGGGAAGTTGATTTCACCGAAAACTATGACCTCCAATTGATTGGAATTAAGCGGTACTATGAAGAGTATATTGATGGAAAACAGGTAATGGTTCAACATTTAGTTCGTAATTTTAATGATGAAACCATCATTCACTCTTCTGACATGTTAATTTTACTAGGCTTGCACAATGATATTGCGAAGTTCATTGATATTAATAACTAGTTCATTCACACGGCACCACTTAGTTTTGAAATCACTCCATTTGCAAAAGTGCTAAACCTAAATCTTACATGAAAATATTTGTCATTACAGGAGGAATCATAGGCATTCCTACCTTACAAGAATTGATTAAAGCTAATTTGGTTTGTGGTATAGGTGTACCCGCAGAACCTAATCAGTATATTCAACAAATTGTACAAATGGGTAAACAAGCGAGCTTGCCTACCATTCAGCTTCAAAAGAAAACTTTAAAAAGAACACTTACCCAAGTCATTGATCAGCAAAAACCAGCTATCGTTTTAGTATTAACCTTTCCCTATAAGATTCCAAGTCAAGTCTTGAACTTGCCCAAGTTTGGTTTTTTAAATTACCATTGCGCTAAACTTCCGAACTACCGTGGTCCTCATCCAAACTTTTGGGAAATCAAAAATAAAGAAGCCTATAGTGCCATTACGGTTCACCAAATGGACAAAGATTTTGATACAGGGCCAATTGTTTACGAAGAAAAGGTGCGTATTGAACCGCAATTCACGCATGGTATGCTTATTATCAAACATTCTTACATGGCTATTAAAGCCACACAAATGGTATTGATGCAACTGCAAACGGGTAAGCTTATTACAAAGCCTCAAAGTACCCAAGGAGCAACGTATTACCCTGCACCCATTTGGCGTGATTTAGTAATTGATTGGACTAAACCTTCTAGTGACATCAAGGCTTTAATTCGAGCTGCGAACCCAGGCTATCAAGGTGCCATTACTTCTATTCTTGGAATGACGCTACGTGTTTATGCCTGTAGTGGCACCAATGTGACCAACGAAGATCAAAAGCCAGCAGGCACCATTCTTACCCTGAATGCCACTGATGGCTTGTGCGTGGCATGTATAAACGGAAGTGCGCTTAGACTCGACATTTTGGCCTTAGAAGAAGGAATATTTTTAGGACAAAATTTAGGGAAAATTGGCCTTGAAGTTGGACAACAATTCCAGATTGCCCAACCCAGTCTGCGCTAAGGGGTGAGTTTTAAATAAAATGTACAAACAGGCAAAATATTTTAGTGGCAATCCAACTAGAAAAGAAGGAGTTATACAGCGTATAATAACGAATTTTCTAGTGAAGAGTGCCGCTAAAAGATAAAGCGTAGTTGTATATTATATTTGGAACTCATTCCTAAAACAGTAAGCATACCCATATCCGTTTTTATTACCACAAAGTGGATGTGTTCAACATCCGCTTTTTTGTTATCTTTGATGGGTAAATCACAGCTTACCAACAACTGATTATGAAAGACTTAGATGAGTTTGAAGGATTTTTCAAAAGTAGCCTTATTCCAGAGCTGATTAAACTGGAAGATCGAAGGCATTTTATGAAAGAAAAAGGCACAAGAGTGGGTGTCATTAGTGTTTCTGTGATCTTCATCCATTGGGCACTGATTTATGTAAACTTAGTCCCTAGTTATTCCATTATCCTTACCCTACTTGCTACTCCTGGAGCAGCTTACCTGTATTACCGTAGCAATTACCACGATGAAACCATTCCTGAAGATTTTAAGGAAATTACCGTCAGCAAAATTGTTGAATTTGCTGATCCTTCCCTTTCCTACGATCCAGACGGATTTATTCCTTTTAGTGCTTTTCGAGCCTCGCAATTATTTATGCAAGCTCCAGATCATTATGCTGGAGATGACTTCATTAAAGGACAAATTGATGGCCTACCCATGATGATGTCTGAACTATTTGTTCAATATGAATCGGAGGATAAAGGAGCAAAAAATAAAGACAACTGGGAAACCATCTTTAAGGGCTTATTCATGGTTGTAGAGCTTCCTAAAGAAGTTATTCAGAATATTTTTGTTTTTTCAGATGAATTAAATCGTTCCATTGGTTATGCTGGCCGATTAATACAAGAAGGCAACATTCAATACGGCCACTATACTAAGCCCGCCAATCCTGTATTTAGAGATCATTTTGTTGTGTATTCTGCCAATCCAATTATAGGAGAACGGTTGCTTACTGAGCGCTTTATGCATGAACTCCTTCAAATGAAGGGCAATGCCAAAGCGCCTGTTCACTTATCTATTCTGGGCAATCAGTTATATGTAGCCATTGAACGACAACGAGATTTCTTTGAGATCGACCTCAAAAGATCGTTATTGAGTTGGGACTACATCAGTAGCTTTTACAAAGATTTATACTATGTATTCAACATCATCAGTGATTTGGATGTGACGGATATGCTTGAGTCGGAGTAGAAAGATCGCATCATCACAAAACATAGCGGCTACTGCATTTGATCAATAGTCGCTATGTTTTGCAATTAGGTTAAAGCTTGCCCTTTTCCTTTTAATTATTCTGAAAGCAAAGCTCCTGCTACCGTTGCCGTAAGCAGGCAAGCAAATGTACCCGCCAACAATGCCCGAAATCCTAGTTTAGAAAGCGTACCTTGCTGATTTGGAGCCATTCCCCCAATACCTCCAATTTGAATGGCAATAGAGCTAAAGTTGGCAAATCCACACAAGGCATAGGTAGAAATGGCAATTGCTTTAGGGCTTAATGATTCCGCCATTTTCATTTTACCTAACGCTTCGTAGGCAATAAATTCATTAATCACAATTTTTTGACCTAAAAGGCTACCTACTTGCAGGGTTTCCTGCCAATCTATACCGATTAAAAAGGCAAAAACTCTAAAAATTTGTCCTAATAAGTATTGTAAGGTAAAGCCATTAAACTGCCCGTTTGTACTTTCTCTTACCCATTCATTTAAACCTGTATATTCTCCAATTACGCCTTCAAAAAGGCCATTAAGTGCATAGATAATGGCAATAAATGCCAGCAACATCGCACCAATATTCAAGGCTAATTTCAGCCCTTCCGCAGCTCCATTTGACAAGGCATCAATTAAGTTTACCCCCAACGATTCCTTATTCACCTTTAAATCTTTATCAATTTTATCGTGCTCCGTTTCTGGTACTAAAATTTTAGCCATCACAATAGCGCCAGGAGCATTCATAATCGAAGCGGACAATAAATAAGAAGCAAATTTGGTTTCTTCTGCTAATAACTCTGCTGGAGTAATCTCTGTGCCCGTTTTAGAACCTAATATCTTGACGAAAGCGACTAATACACTACCCGCAATAGTTGCCATCCCACCTGTCATCAAACACATAATTTCAGAACGCGTCATCTTAGGAATGAAAGGCCGTACTAGTAAGGGCGCTTCTGTTTGTCCTAAAAAGATATTACCAGCAGCAGAAAGGCTTTCAGCACCCGATAGGCGCATGGTTTTAGCCATAATCCAAGCAATGCCATAAACTAACTTTTGAAGTATACCTAAGTAGTACAAACCCGCTGTAACGGTAGAAAAGAAAATGACAACAGGTAAAATCTGAAATGCAAAAATCACCCCTAAACTGTGGTTGGCTCCAAGACTAGGATCATAGGAACTTAGCGCTAGGTCAGAAAAAAGGAACTCGGCCCCAAACCGAGCAAAGGATAAAAACTGTACAAATGCTGAGCTAACGATACTAAAGGCATCAGCCACTGCCTGAATTTTGATGACCAAGAAACCAAAAACAAGTTGTAAGCCAATTCCTATAGCAACTAATCGCCAATCAATCGCTTTTCGATTACTTGAAAATGCATAGGCAATAGTAATTAATACACCAATACCTAGTAGTGCGCGTAGATATTCCATTATATGAAAGGAGTGTTAAGGCTTGAATTAAGTAGCATACAAAAACACAAATCGGGCGAATATACTAGGAAAAGTGGAATTTATTGTAGGGTGAAAGGGTAAAAGTATTCGGATAAGTTCCTAAAGCATAAATCCCTGATTGTGGAGTACAATCAGGGATTTTATCGGTTATCTTATTTAACAATTTACATTCGTTCAGGTGCTTGAATCCCCAATAGGTTCAAGGCCAATCGAATGACACGAGCCGTTTGCTCAGAGAGCGCAACTCTCAAAGCACGCTTTTTCTCATCGGCCTCTTTAAAAATGGATTGATCTACATAAAACTTGCTATACGTTTTTGCCAAATCATACGCATAATTCGCTATTACTGAAGGTGCGTAGTCATCTGCTGCTTGCTTTACCTTTGCAGGAAAATCTTTCAGCATGGTAATCACAACAGATTCGGAATTTGCCAAACTCGTTAGGCCCTCGTAAGCCGCAGGCGAAAAGTCAATCCCATCTAATTTTGCTTTCCGTATAATCGCATTCATTTTGGCATGATTATACTGAATGTACACGCCCGTGTCTCCTTCAAAGTTGATCGACTCTTGCGGATTGAAGAGCATTCGCTTTTTAGGATCTACTTTTAATAGGTAATATTTTAATGCACCTAAAGCTAAATTATGATACAATTGATTTGCTTCTTCTTCGCTAAAATCATCTATTTTACCCAAACCTTCTGTTCGTTCCTTCGCCGTATCTACCATCTCCTGAATCAAATCATCGGCATCCACTACGGTGCCCTCACGAGATTTCATCTTTCCTGTAGGTAAATCGACCATGCCGTACGAAAGGTGATACATGCCATCTGCATAGCTTCGGCCTAACTTCTTCATGATGGAAATCAATACCTTTACATGGTAATCTTGCTCATTACCAATCACATATACTGACTTTTGCATGGGCAGATCTTTATATTTCAAATCTGCAGTTCCCATATCTTGGGTCATGTATACGGCAGTGCCATCTCCACGTAAAACAAGTTTTTCGTCCAGCTTCTCAGCCGTCAGGTCAATCCATACAGAATTGTCTTCTTTTTTAAAGAAAATGCCTTTTTCTAATCCTTCATCAATAATATCCTTGCCCAGCAGATAGGTTTGCGACTCGTAGTAGAATTTATCGAACTCAACCCCCATGGTTTTGTAGGTCTTGTCGAATCCATCATACACCCAACCATTCATCGTTTTCCAAAGATGCACGGTTTCCTCATCACCATCTTCCCACTTTCGCAACATTTCTTGAGCGCCTTTCAACAATGGCGCTTCCTTTTCTGCTTGAGTAACCAACTCTTTTAATTGCTTCATTTGGCTTTTTTCCGCATCGGTTAAAGCCCCAGCTTTCCCCTTGGCTTCCAGCTCTTTTTTATACGCTACAGGATCAGCAATAGTCGCTAAACTGTCTTCTTTTGCACAAAGTTCTTTCAGTAAACCTGCAACTTCTTTTTTATAAGCCTGATCAAATTGCACATAGTAGTTGCCTACTAATTTATCGCCTTTAATATTTGCAGATTCAGGCGTTTCGCCATTACCAAACTGCTTATACGCAATCATCGACTTACAAATGTGAATGCCTCGATCATTCACTAAATTGGTTTTCATCACTTCATAGCCAGCGCCTTCTAAGATTTTGGAAACCGAATGACCTAAGAAGTTATTTCGCAGGTGCCCTAAGTGCAATGGTTTATTCGTATTTGGCGAAGAATACTCCACCATTACTTTTTGCCCATTAGAAACAGGCTGTCCAAAAGCATCATCAGACTGAATATCTTGTAGCGTTTTCACCCACACGGCATCATCAATCACCAGGTTTAAAAAACCTTTTACCACATTATAGTCCGCTACGGCTTGCACATGTTCTTTTAAATAGTCACCAAGGAGTTGGCCCGTCTCATCTGGCCTTTTCTTTGTGATTCTTCCATACGGAAATGTAACAAAGGTCAAAGCGCCTTCAAAGTCTTTTTTTGTCGGTGATAAGCTGATGTCATCAGTTGCCACCTCGGCCTCAAACAAGTTGCTAAATGCACTAGAAATCCCTTGTGCAATTTGTTTCTCCAAACTCATGATGAACTAAATTTTGCTGCTGTGTTTAACTAATAAACCATAGGCGATCTGCCTATTGTGGAAAGATGACCATACCTATACTGATGTGATTACCTTCCCAATGAATTGAATGTGTTTATACGATAGACTGAATCAATGGTTTAAACACTAAGGCGGCAAAGGTAATGATTTTCAGGTTTTCTAGTATTTATGAGCGATTTAAAATCCCAAGAAAATCACAGAACTCCCGCCTATTTCCTATACTTGCAGCCATGATGGGATTTTTATATCAACTCGGAATCACGTTGTATTGGATTGCGGCCAACATCATGGCTGTATTCAATGAAAAAGCTTGCTTATTTGTTAAAGGGAGAACGGGACTTTTTCCAAAGATTGAGCAAGATTTTAAACAAAATACACATCCCATAGCTTGGTTTCATTGTGCATCTTTGGGAGAATTTGAACAAGGTCGACCTGTGTTAGAAGCATTTCGCGAGGAGTTTCCAACCTATAAAATCTTACTGACTTTTTTCTCTCCGAGCGGTTATGAAATTCGCAAGAATTACCCGCTAGCCGATTTTATCTACTACCTTCCCATAGATACCGCCACTAATGCCAAACGTTTTGTCCAGCTCACTCAACCCTCCATTGCCTTTTTCGTGAAATACGAGTTTTGGCATCAGTATACCAAAGCAATCCAACAAGCAACAATCCCACTACTTTCGATCTCTGCCATATTTCGACCCAACCAATTATTTTTTAAATCTTATGGAGGGTTTTATCGAAATGTGTTGCATCGTTTTTCACATATTTTCACGCAAAATGAAACCTCTTATCAATTGCTTCAAGCACAAGGTATTCGTGAGATTACTTTAGGTGGAGATACCCGCTTTGATCGGGTATTTCAGGTATGTGAACAAAAAAAAGAAATCGAAGTTGCACAAAGATTTAAAAATGATCAGCCTACTTTAGTTATTGGCAGTGCTTGGAAATCCGATATTACAGTAATTGCCCCAATCTTAGATCAGTTCAATTTGCCATTAAAGCTCATCATTGCCCCTCATGAAATTGGTGAAAGCAATCTAAAAGATATTGAACGCGCCTTCCCAAGTAAAACGATGATTAGGTATTCGAAAGCAGCCAACAATCCTGCTGACTTAAAACAAGCTGATGTATTGATGATTGATAACATTGGATTATTGTCATCGCTTTATCAATATGGTGATTTTGCCTATATTGGAGGAGCATTTGGAAAAGGGTTACACAATATATTAGAAGCGGCAACCTTTGGCATGCCACTGGTATTTGGCCCTACTTACGACAAGTTTCAAGAAGCAATAGATTTAACGAAACTTGGTGGAGCATTTCCCATTAAAACTACAGAAGAGTTCAAAAAAATATTAGATAAGTTATATAACAACAAAGATTTTTATACGAAAAGTAGTGAGGTGTCGTGGCAGTACGTTAGAGATAATTTAGGTGCTACTAGTAAAATTATTCAATATTGTAAATTAGTTTTGCGCTAAACGTTCACCAAATGAGCAAGCACATTAACGCATTTTATGGTAGATAAGGGCCTGATTATACGATCCACAGGGTTGTGGTATGATGTCAAAAATGAAGACACAGGGGAAGTCTATAAAGGCAGGCTAAGAGGAAAGCTCAAATTAAAAGGCTATAAGCTGACAAATCCAATAGCAGTTGGCGATTATGTAGAATACCAATTAGAGGATGAGGCAGAGGGCACCGTGCTAATTACAAAAATCATTGAACGACAAAATTTCATTGTTAGGCAATCTACTCGAAAACGTTGGCATGGGCATATGATTGCAGCCAATATCGATCAGGCTTTATTGATTGTTACCTTATCTATGCCCCGAACCTCTTTAGGTTTTATTGATCGTTTTTTAGTAGCGGCAGAATCGTCTGATGTGCCTACTATCATTGTCTTTAATAAAGCAGATTTATTAACGGAAGATGACTTAGCACTTCATGAGTACTTAAAATCACTCTATGAAAGCCTTGGTTATCAAACAATATTAATTTCTGCGTTAGAAAAACGTAACCTTGAGGGCATAAATGACATCCTTAAAGGAAAGAAGTCTTTAGTAGCAGGGCATTCAGGTGTTGGAAAATCAACTCTTTTAAATGCGATTGCTCCTAAGTACAATCAAAAAACAGCAGAGGTTTCATCATTTGCAAATAAAGGAGTACATACAACTACTTTTGCAGAAATGTTTGAGATTGAACAAAGTACATACTTAATTGACACACCAGGTATTAAAGAGCTTGGTATTATGGGATTGGAAGAAAATCAATTGGGTTTTTATTTTCCCGAAATTCGAGCATTAGCTGAATCTTGTAAATATTACAATTGCAGTCACACACACGAGCCAGGATGTGCTGTGGTAGCAGCAGTTGAACGTCAGGAAATCACGCCTAATCGCTACCATAGCTATTTAAGTATTTTGGAAGGAGGAGATAATAGACGATGAGCTAATATTTGTTAATGGCACGAGGTTTGAATTACCTTTCAATACACTTTGCCGTACATAATACTAGATTTGTCAGCGGATGTAAGTTAATGAACCAATTAAAAACAATTCGGACGGTATAATATCCGTTCTAAGGATAATAAGTCACATTCTAAAACTACTTTAAGATGAAAGAGGTATTGTTGGAAAAAGTGGTTCCTGAATCATCTACTTTAGTTGAGTACATGATTTTTGATGCACAGACCAAGCTATTAGAAGTAAAATACAAGCGTGGAAAGTATAAGGGCAAAAGCCGAAAGTATCGTAACTTTTCAAGAGAAGAATTTGAATACATTACTGATGCTGAATCGATTGGTAAACGATTACTTTCTGTGTTAAAGAAAAGAGCAATGGATAGAGAGCGAGCGTCTATTTGGGGAAAGCTCAAACGTATTTTTACAGAATATTAATGGCTCAACCCAAACCCTCCTTTTCTTAAATTTATACAATTTTTAAAAGGAGAAGTCATATTATTGCACATTGTTCGAGATGTTTGATTTTGATTGTTTTTAAACACTTTTCATACACTGCGTAAGAATGTGCCACTTTTTTATTTTTCCTTCCCAAGTAAGCCATTCCTAACAAAGTACAAATTTAATTTAATTTTTACCTGATAAAAACGAAGTCGTTTCTTAAGGTTATCCTTCTCCAATTGTGTAATGGCGTTTCCATTTTTTTTTTGTAAATTTGATTACAAGGTTATTTAAACACATTGTATGGAAAATCTTTTTGAAATAGCAGCATCTATCATTGGTTTAATCATTTATTGGACTTTATCCAACAAAAACAAACAAAAAACCAAACCATCTCAAGGGCCAAATGAGGTTAATCCTCCACTCCCTCCTCGCAAAAAGCCAGTGGTTGTTCAAGAAGACGATGATGATGATGACGCGTTGCGCTATGAACCTGTAACATTTGAAGAGCTCTTGGAACAGTTTGGGGATGCAAAAAAAAAGACGACCCCAAGCAGGATGGAAAGGGAAGCCAAATTTGGTATAGATGATGAGTTTATTCCAGCTACTAACACCAATCAACAGGCAGAGCTAGAACAATATTACAAAGAACATCATGATGAGGGCTTTACCATCACCGCATCTGATTTAGAAGATAAAAGATCCCAAGGTTTTGAATTAGATCGAAAGAAACAGAACTATTACGCTAAACTCCT
This sequence comes from Flammeovirgaceae bacterium, assembly GCA_049600855.1. Taxonomy (GTDB): domain Bacteria; phylum Bacteroidota; class Bacteroidia; order Cytophagales; family Flammeovirgaceae; genus JBMYQA01. The sequence goes on from JBMYQA010000174.1 coordinate 12,179, forward strand.
GCAAGATCCAAAGAATATACGTGATGCCTTAATCATGAAAGAGATTTTTGACCGGAAGTATTTTTAACCATTACGAAGTTGGAGGCAGCTAACTGTCTATTTCATGAAGTTACTCATCTAGTTTGAATAAAAACTTATGAGTAACTTGTATAACGGGACAATTAGATTTCTCGCATACGCTCGAAATGACAGCTTCACATTGACTTATTTGACTAACAGTCAAGAACTTAGCTCCTAACTGAATGGTATCCCAGCAATTCTCACTTTGTAAAAAATACTTGTTATTCTGCAAAAAAAGGACTTTTT
>JBMYQA010000175.1:0-12415 GCA_049600855.1 Flammeovirgaceae bacterium
CCCCATATAAAATAAGATATCAGCTTCCGTATACTTGTTGCCATATACTTTACTGAATTGTTGCCCTTTATTCAAATTAGCGAGCGCCTCTTCATACTTTCCCGTTTCGATAAGCACACTTGCTACATTCTTATAAGAAGCCGCATATGCTGTTTTTTCTCCATTTTTTTGTCGGAGCGCTAACGCATCTCGATAATAACGCAATGCTTTAGGCCACTCTTTTTGCGATAAATATAACCGACCGACATGACTATAAGTAGTGGCAATCATGTATTCTGCGTTGCTCTTTTGAGCGAGTTTTAATGCTTTGAGGTGATAATCTAATGCGGTAGGAAAATGCCCACGTTTAGAATAGGTAATGCCAATATCGTTGTAAGCACCTGCCATGCCAATGAGGTCATTAATTTCTTCGTAAATGCTGAGCGCACTACGCAAATAAATGAGGGCATCTTCATAATCGCCTTTAGTCTCATGGAGCAAGCCTAAGTTAGCCATATTATCTCCAATTTCTACCTTATTATTTAGCTCATAGGCAAGTGTCAATGCTTTTTGGTGATACTCTATGGCACTATCAAATTGTCCTAAGAGTTCACTGACAATTGCGATATTGCCTAAGGACTCCAATTCACCTAAACGTTCTTCGGTTTCTTTTGACAGGGCAAGCCCTTCCCGATAATTATCCATGGCTTGCTCGTACTTGCCTGAATATTCGTAGGATACTCCGCGATAATTTATGCTTCGAATAATTCCGAGTAGGTAATTGAGTTTTTTAGCGCCTTCGTAAGCTTCTTGGGCATAATGAACGGCTTCTCCAGGATCTAATCGGCGATAAATCTCAGAAAGCTCAAGTTGTAAATTCACCTTTTCCTGACCTTGAGCAATTAATAAGGCTTTTTTGAGGCTATCAATAGTCGTGTTCGCTCGAATCACCGTGGAGGAGAATAAGCATAGTAGTAAAAATATGGAATATAGAATTCTCATAAATACTTGGTGAAAATAGAGCAAGCTTTAAGCTGGTAACGTAAGTTATTGAAATTTAGACTGAAAAATTAACTCTAGCAAGTAATCTTATTAATTTCCAAAGTAAGAGGCTGTTTGGAAATATATTCTTGATTTTTTTAGGCGAATTTCAAAACAGCCTCTAAGATATTGAAGGAGATTGGGTATTTATTTCACCTGTTAAAAAACAACTACCGGGGAATTTCAATCGCTTCGACAATTTGTTGAATCACTTCTTCAATTGCTACGCCCTCCATCTCTTTTTCAGGAGTCAACATTAAGCGATGCCTGAGCACAGGAGTTGCCATGAATTTTACGTCATCTGGTGTAATGAAATCTCGCCCTTGCATGGCTGCATATGCCTGAGCACCAAACATAATCGCGATGGAAGCTCTGGGTGAGCCACCTAAGTATAAAGATGGATGTTGACGTGTTTTATCGACAATTTGAGCAATATACTCCATTAAGTTTCTATCCACGCTTACCTTTCGAACCAATCCACGGAAGGTCTGAATTTGCTCCGCGGTAATAATCGGCTGTATTTTATCGAGGTCATGTTGGCTTTTTCGCTCATAAGCTCCTAAAAGGATATCGACTTCTTCTTCCGCATTTGGATAATTTACTTCAATTTTAAATAAGAAGCGATCGAGTTGTGCTTCAGGTAATTGATAGGTTCCTTCTTGTTCAATGGGATTTTGCGTGGCTAACACTAAAAAAGGCGGAGCCATGGCGTAAATTGCTCCATCAATAGAAACTTGTCGTTCTTCCATTACCTCAAATAAGGCAGCTTGTGTTTTGGCTGGAGCACGATTGATTTCGTCAATCAACACAATATTCGAAAAGATTGGCCCTTTTTTGAATTCAAAATCAGCTAATTTTTGATTAAAAATATTGGTACCTAATACATCAGAAGGCATTAAGTCAGGGGTAAATTGAATTCTGGAAAAATCTACAGAAATAATGCGGGCAATAATTTTTGCCGTTAATGTTTTCGCCACACCAGGTACCCCTTCAATAAGTACGTGCCCATCTGCCAAAATAGCCGAGATCAATAAATCAATAGATTCCTTTTGCCCGATAATGATTTTTGATATTTCTGACTTAATTTGAACAATGGCCTCACTAAGCTCCGATAAATCAATACGGTTTTCAAATAAGTTTGTGTTTTCTTCCATGAATAGTAAAAAGTTAGGCTTGTCTATCAATCACGAATATAATGAAGTTGTCTAACATTAAATTCTTTTGCCTGCAAAAGCATAAAATTATCTCACTCTCCATGCACTTGCCTAACATTAATTTTTCTTGAATTAATACTGCCATTTCTATAAAAGCATTTTAATCCGATTAATTTTTACGCTTTTTCGAGTAAGCTCCTACTGGGATAAAATTTCTCATTTTAAACAACTCCTCTAGTAAATAGATAAAGAATTGTAAATTTTAAAGGTGCTCATGGCTTACAAATTTTTAGTTTCCATGCATACAATTATCTTTGTGCTGCTTCTAGATTAACCTCTAATTTCTAATATTTTATCAAATGAGTGGAGAAAAGATAACGATTAGCAATGGCGTATTGAATGTGCCTAGTAATCCTATTATACCTTTCATCGAAGGAGATGGCATTGGACCAGACATTTGGGCAGCGGCTCAAAAGGTTCTTGATGCTGCTGTTGAGAAAGCATATGGTGGTGCAAAAACAATTGCTTGGAAAGAAGTATTGGCAGGAGAAAAAGCCTTCAATGCTACTGGTGAGTGGTTGCCTCAAGCTACTTTAGATGCTTTCAATGAGTATTTAGTGGGAATCAAAGGGCCTTTGACTACTCCTGTGGGAGGTGGTATCCGTTCATTGAATGTTGCCCTTCGTCAAAAGCTTGATTTATTTGCTTGTGTGCGTCCTGTAAGATACTTCCAAGGCGTGCCTTCTCCCGTGAAAAAACCTGAATTAACCAACATGGTTATTTTCCGCGAAAATACGGAAGATATCTATGCTGGTATTGAGTACATGCACGGAACTGATGATGTTCAGAAGGTAAAAGACTTTTTGGCATCTGAAATGGGTGTGGATAAAATCCGTTTCCCTGAAACTTCTTCAATCGGTATTAAGCCTGTTTCTGTTGAAGGTACTGAGCGCTTAGTGCGCGCAGCAATCAATTATGCGATTCAACATAACCGTCCTTCGGTAACGTTGGTGCATAAAGGTAACATCATGAAGTTTACTGAAGGTGCATTTAAAACTTGGGGATACGAATTAGCAGAGCGTGAATTTGGCGATAAAACCTTCACTTGGGCTCAATACGATCGTATTGCTGCTGAAGAAGGTAAAGACGCTGCTAATAAAGCACAAGATGAAGCATTAGCTGCGGGTAAAATTTTGATTAAAGATTCCATTGCTGATGCATTTTTACAGCAGATTTTAACTCGTCCTGCTGAATATTCTGTAATCGCTACCTTAAACTTGAATGGCGACTACGTTTCTGATGCTTTGGCTGCGATTGTAGGAGGAATTGGTATTGCGCCAGGTGCAAATATTAACTATGCTACAGGAAAAGCGATTTTTGAAGCAACTCATGGTACTGCTCCTAAATATGCTGGCTTAGATAAAGTAAACCCTGGTTCTGTCATTCTTTCTGGAACCATGATGCTTGAGCACCTTGGCTGGCAAGAAGCTGCAAATTTGATCTATAAAGGTCTTGAAGCAAGTATCTTAGACAAGAAAGTAACTTATGATTTTGAGCGTTTGATGGAAGGAGCTACTTTATTAAAATGCTCTGAATTCGGTGCTGAAATTGTAAAAAATATGTAATTCTTCCTTTTGGAAGATGCAGTTGTCTAACAAGCAAATGTCAATGAACTGAACGTAGGTATTTTCCTCGTTAACATTTGTTTGTTGGACAATTTCGATATATCAAACGGGCTGTTTCATCTATTGAAATAGCCTTTTTTTGCTGAAATATCTTTAGGTCTGATTTAGTTAAGTTGAATACTAAAGGTCAAAATTAAGGTATGATTATGTTCTATTTTGTCGCGTTCTTTCCCTTTCCAAATGGTCTGATACATGTAACCAACTTTGCCATTTAACTGCTTATTCAGGCGTTTTCCAATGGTTGCGATGAAGCGGTTTTGAGAAATATGATTGAAGCTATTTTCTCCCCAATCCCAAAACAGCTCATTAGACACATCCAAACTAAACTTTTTCAAAGGGCGTTTTAGGAGTAATCGGTAGCGGCCTCGATTTTTATACATAAACTCATCGAACTTATACACACCTTCGCTAGTTGCATACTTTCGTTCTAAAAATCGATGTTCCCATCGCAATCGCTGATGAATAGTCCACTTTTCCGTTTTGATATTATAGGCTACTTCCTCCCAAATACGCGGCTCATTAAATGCATACTTTGCTCTAAAATCTCCATAAGGAAAAAAGTGAACCCATCCTATACCTGCTGCTACACTGAGTTTAGGGGTGATTTTCTTTGCTAGTGCTAACTGTAAATAAGATTGCTGCCAATGTAGAACTAACTGATTACGCCTAACCTGTCCTAACCCATGGATACTCCATGTCTCATTTAACTTTTTACTTGTACTTAAGGTATACCATGCATTGTAGTGCGTAGCTGTTTCCATAGACTGAGCACAAACACTAAATGCTCCAAAAATAAGGCTTAACATTATGACCAAATTCTTCATGACTAGGTCGTTTTAGTGTTGACACTGCAAAGAAACATTTGGCTATGCGGTTTCACAGTGACTAAAGTCAGCTTCACAACTAAATGATATCTTTAATTGTGGTAAAACCAGAATCAGTCTCAGAGGCTATTTTAGTCGGTGAGTTTTCCTACTTTACTGAAGCAGATTGGAAGGCATTAATGCGTGAACGCCTAAAAAACTGTAAACTATACGCGCACTCCTAGTACGGTAATGTCATCGCGTTGATCTTGGAATTTCTGGTGATTTTGGAGTGCTTGTTCGATTAATGTTTTTTGTCCATCTAAATCAAGAGAAAGACAGTTTTGGAGCATATCTTTAAAACGGTTTGTTCCAAATCGCTTTCCATCAGGCCCATGTTGATCGACAAGTCCGTCAGTGGCTAAATAAAATACATCTCCAGGATTTAGAATCACCTCATGATTTTTAAAAGATCGGGTAGTTTGTTTCCGCGCACCACCAATCGACTTATTCACTCCTTTTAGCTCAATCACTTGCCCTTTTTGCGAATAATAGATGGGACGTTTCGCACCTGCAAAAGTCAATTTAGTTCTAAACTTTTCATCAGGTTGCAAGGTACACAGGGCGATATCCATTCCATCATCATTTCCCGATTGCTCCTGCTTGAGTGCAATTCTGATATTCTTATGAAGCTGCTCTAATATTAATGACGGTTCCGCTATTTTTTCGACATTCACAATTTCGTCCAATAACGAACTGCCAATCATACTCATAAATGCACCAGGCACGCCATGACCTGTACAATCCACTACCGCAATGTAAATGGTATCGCCATGATGGGAAAACCAATAAAAGTCACCAGAAACAATATCTTTTGGTCGGTAAAAGATGAAATACTCATGCAATGCTTCATTCATTTTTTCTACCGCAGGAAGAACCGCTTGCTGAATGGTTTCTGCATACCGAATGCTATTGGTGATTTGATGATTCTTCACTTTGATTTCTTCATAAATCCGTGAATTATCTAGTGCGACTGAGATGTACGAAGCCAAGGCTTGTAGAATAGTAAGGTGTTGCTGTTTATAGGCACCTTTCTGCATACTTTGTACCGTCATAATTCCTTTGGGTTCTCCTTCAATCATCAAAGGCACAAAAATCGCAGATTGGGACTCATCATCTTCCGTTCGGTTGAGGGTTTTTAAATAATAATCAAACTCATCGTACTCCTCTTGTACAGAATTAATAAAAATGGGGGCCTTGGATTCAAGGCATTGGACTGAAAGGTAGAATTTATCGGATAATCGCTCGATATGACTTGGGGAAATTTCATCATTTCGAATGAGATTTCTAAACTCTAAGTGTTTTTTTCGCTCATTCAAAAAAGCAATGCCAAACATATCGGTGCTCATCAAGGTTTTGATGTTATTGTAAACGGTGTGGATGAGTAGATTAATATCTAATTTAGCCGTGACTTCTTGCCCGATGGCACTTACTGTTCGAATATCATTATACGCTAATTCCAACTTATCGCGTTGCTTAGTGATTTGGGCGGTACGCTGCAACACGGTTTCCTCCAACTCTCGATTTTTAGCTGAAATTCTCCGCACTCGCCATAAGTAAAAGCCATAAGCCAAAGCGAAGATTGACAATATGATTCCAATGTAAAATAAGGACGTTTCGGAAAAGCGCGGTTTTCTGACGAAATGAACAGTTGCCACCTCTTCATTCCAAATGCCATCTAAATGAGATACCCGCACTTTAAAGGTATTTTTTCCTGCATTTACATTCGTATAGATCGCATAGCGTTCATTTCCTGCATCTACCCAATCTTCTTCATAACCCGCTAAACGATACTGAAATTTCAGGTGATGGGGAGCGGTAAGATTTAAGCCCGTAAAGCCAAAGGTCAAACGTTTGGTATCCGCAGGTAACTCAATCGCTTTTTGATAAAGATCAATCGGTTGACCATCTGCTAATAAGCTGTTGATGTATACCGGCGGGTTAGGGATTTCTGCAATTTGATAACTAGGGTCAAAAATGCTCAGGCCACCAAGGGTTGGGAAATATAAGCGCCCATCCGAACCAATTTCCGCTTGTGTAGCTCCTGTACACTCTTTTTCCAACATCCCGTCTTCTGGCCCATATTGCTTGGGCACTAACTTCTCTCTTTTCCCTGCTTCCAATTCAAAAAACTGCTGTTTTTCAATCGCAAATACTCCTTCACTCGAAGTAAACCAAAGGGTATGTTGGGCATCTTCTAAAATATCGAAAATGATATCGCTTACCATTCCTTCAGACATGGTATAGCGCAAAACTTTGCCATTAGATTGGAGTAAAGATATGCCAGCATTACTGGCGATCCAGATATTATTTTGCGCATCAACGTGAAAGTTGAATATTAAATTACTTCCCAGTTGATCGATATTGTAATTTTTGCGCGTTCCATCAGGAGCCATCATGTCCATCCCTGCATCATTCAAGCCAAATAGAATATTTCCATTTTTATCTTCCTCAATGGCCATAATGAAATTACTCGATAACCCTTCGTTTCGATCAAAAACCTTTAAAGAACCGTCATCATGATTTAGTCGAATGACTCCTCCCGCTCTCGTTCCAATCCAAATCTGTCCTTTGGAATCCTCAAAAGTCGTTCGAACTTGGTTATCAGGTAAGCCATTTTTAGTATCATACAATACCTCTTTCCCATTGGGCTTAATCAGTAATAATCCAGAGTAAGTACTAACTAATAAATTATCCCAACTATCTTGATTCACATGTTTAATTCGGTTATTGCTCAGCTTTGTTTTTATCTGAATATCGACTACTTGATGATCTCGAATCACATGCAACTTACCCGCACCCGTTCCCACTAAAATACGTGTATTGCTGAGTTCCTTAACTGTAGAGACTGTTTTTGCCGATAGGCCATTCTTGATGGAATAATTTTCAAAGCGCGCATCTTTCAAGCGACACAAGCCTGCTCGGTACGAAGCCACCCAAAGGCTTCCTTCCCGATCTGTGGTAATATCCACCACATTTCGATGTGGTAAACCGTGTTTATCTGAAATAAATTCCAGTTGGTTAGACACATAATTGAACCTAAAAAGTCCTTTAGTGGAAGCAATCCAAATGCTTTTGTAATGATCTTCTATGATTCTATTAATGGGAAAATTCTCTGTTCCTTTCAGGGTATGTAATCCATTACTATCCAAGTAATTCACCCCTTTTGTCGTTCCAATCCAAATGGTACCATCTCTATCGACAAAAACATCTAATACATGATTAGAAAGTAATCCATCGGCAATGGTGTACACTTTAGTTTCTCCCCTACCCTGACGTACCACTCCATTTCCTTCGGTACCAAACCACATGTACCCCACTCGATCTTTAATGATGGCAGATACGCTGATATCTGTTAATGACGGCTCCTTCGTATATTTTTTGGCTGGGCTTTCATTATTGTCATATACATAAACCCCACCACCTCTAGTACCAATCCAGATTTTGCCATCCTCCCCAAAACATAGGGATACAATCGGACGATTACTGCCATTATCTCCGCCTATTTTTTTAAATCGTCCCGCTTCAAACTTTAATAGACCACTCGCGCCTGTTCCAATATACAGTTGCCCATCGGAAGATTCATGCAGTGCTGTAAACGAATTGGTGCGAAATAAGGGATAATCTAGCTTGGTATAAGCTTTAAAGTTTACGCCATCAAATTGGAGTAAGCCATTGTAGGTGCCAATCCATAAATAGCCATCTTTCGTTTGTAACACTTTCGTAAGCGTTTTGGAAGGAAGACCTTCACTGGTTTCCCAATTATCAATGATGTACTGCGTGAGTGGTTTTTTAGGATTGAGTGCTAGCTTAGCATGATGTTCTTGCGCATGAAGGAGTAGGGGAAAAGTGAAAAAAAGAAATAGCCAAAAAACTTTACCATGCGTTCTGATTAAACCAAACAGATGAGCATTTCGATGATATGATTGTTGAATGAGTTCCAAAAGGCATTTACCAATTTATTTGATCAAGCTGATAAATATACAGCTAGAATTCAAGAAAATAAACGAAAAGTACAACGAGTAATTGCCTTTCGATGCTTTTGCTTTAAAAAGTCGCATATTTTAGGGCCGAATTTGAAGGGTAGGATAAAAAATTAGCATCTTTGCGCACTAATTTTTGAAGATGATATGGAAGATAAAGCAGTAATTATTTTTGGAGCTACTGGTTTAGGAAAAGTAGCGCTCAATATATTTCAAAGTCGTGGAATGGTGGCCTATTGTTTTTTGGATGATGACAAAGAAATGCACAACCAAGAAATTAATGATGTGCTGGTGATGGGTCATACCCAAGACGATGGTTTTTTGAAGTTCATTGGCAAGAAATGTTCGGCATTTGTAGCCATAGAAGACCGCGAGCAGCGACTCGATATCATAGAAATGTTAAAAACGCGGAGGAAGGTCATGCCCTTAAATGCCATCCACGATTTAGCTTACGTTTCTGAAAATGCATATTTTGGTCATGGCAACCTGATTAACGTTGGAGCAATCGTTAATCCTGATGCGAAGATTACCAACCATTGCCTCATCCATTCACAAGCGGTTATTGAATATGAAGCTACCTTAGATGAGTTTGCCCAAATCGGTGCAGGGGCAATCATAGGGCCTAAAGCTCATATTGGCGAAGGTGCATTAATTGGAGCGGGTGCCGTAGTAGCTACAGGAATCAAAATTGGAGCAGGTGCTCAAGTTGCTCCTGGTGCTGTCGTATTGCAAAATGTAGAAGCGGAAGCCATTGTATTTGGAAACCCCGCAAAAGGAAGTTAAGCCAAGCAAGTTGGTTACCTAAAATTAGCGACTGAATGTTAGCGATTCAATCGTTAACATTCAGCCGCTCACTTGTTTAAAGCATCAAACGCTTTTATTCTAAGCTTCCAATCATTTTTGAAGGATCGACCCACTCATCAAACTGCTCATTTGTCACTAACTCTAACGCTAATGCCGCTTGTCTTAAGGTAGTACCTTCGGCATGTGCTTTCTTGGCAATTGCCGCAGCGTTGTAATAGCCAATTTTGGTATTTAATGCGGTTACCAGCATCAAGGAGTTCTCCAAATTCTCCTTAATGACAGGATAATTCGGTTCAATCCCTACGGCACAATTCTTATTGAATGATGCGCAAGCATCTCCCAAAATACGCGCTGCAGTTAACACATTATACACCATCATGGGTTTAAATACATTCAACTCGAAATGTCCGTTTGAACCGCCAATGGCTACTGCTGCGTCTAAGCCCATTACTTGGGCACATACCATCGTTAATGCCTCGCATTGTGTCGGGTTAACCTTGCCAGGCATGATGGATGAACCAGGTTCATTTGCTGGAATAATGATTTCTCCAATGCCACAACGCGGGCCAGAAGCTAACATTCTGATGTCATTCCCAATTTTCATTAAGCTCACAGCAAGCTGACGAATGGCTCCTGAAGTTTCTACCATCGCATCATGCGCGGCTAATGCCTCAAACTTGTTTGCTGCCGTGCGGAATGGTAATTCCGAAAATTCAGCTATTTTTTCGGCAACTTTTACGGAGTAACCTTTTGGGGTATTTAAGCCTGTACCGACTGCGGTACCTCCAAGTGCTAATTCTGCCAAATGATCAAAGGTGTTTCGAACCGCTTTAATGCCATGAGTCAGTTGAGCAACATAGCCACTGAACTCCATTCCTAAGGTAAGTGGAGTAGCATCCATAAAGTGGGTACGGCCTATTTTTACGACATCAGCAAATGCTTCAGATTTCGCTTGTAAAGTATCTCTCAGGGCTTCTACCTTCGGAAGAAACTCATCTACCAACACTTTGTATACGGCAATGTGCATGGCCGTTGGAAAGGTATCATTGGAAGACTGAGACTTGTTCACATCATCATTTGGATGTACTTTCTTTTTCTCGTCTGTTAAACTCCCTCCAAGTAATACATGGGCACGGTTGGCTACCACCTCATTTACATTCATATTGGATTGAGTACCAGAACCCGTTTGCCACACTACTAAAGGAAATTGATCATCTAATTTTCCTGCTGAAATTTCATCGCAAGCTTTTGAAATGATATCCGCCTTATCTTGCTCTAATGCTCCCAATGAAGCATTGGTTTGTGCAGCGGCTTTTTTCAGGGTGGCAAATGCTTTAATAATTTCCATTGGCATCTTCATCGGCTCCCCTCCAATCTCAAAATTCTGCAATGAACGTTGCGTTTGTGCGCCCCAGTACTTGTCTGCCGGTACTTGAATTTCACCAATAGTATCTTTCTCAATTCTGTACTCCATTTGAATTCAGGTTTTATGTGAAGCTTGGTATTATTTCCAACTTCGTGATAAAGGATGAATACTTATTCTGTATGAGGAAATTCGCTTTTAGGTAAAAAGCTTATCCTACTTAGAAGTTGAGACAAAAATAGAAAGGAATTTTAGATTTCAGTAAGTGCTTGGCCATAATTAAGCGTGCAAATTTGTTGTTGACTACTTAAGTATGAAGTCATTACTTATTTATTAGCCATCAAGTAAACGGATTGTTTGTAGCGATCGGGAGCATTGATTTTCACCCATTCATTGTATTCATGAACAATGCGTACTAAGTTTTCTGCCGTAAATCGATAGGCTTTCTCTTTTTCACGTATTTTACTAGACAAAGTCGCATGATCTCCTATTAATGGAAGCATTTTTTTCTTAAAATTTGTAGCTAAATCGCGCTCACTAATCCAATTATTTTGTTCATCTATGATGTAAAACTCATTACCTGCTGAACTAAACGTAGAGAAAAGAGTCAAAGGCCCTGTTACTTGTACAATTCCCCACTTACCATTTTTAGGCATCCATAGGTAATCATTAACTACAAAACACTTTAGTTCTTTTTTAGATATTTCTCCTAAATGGGTTGTTTTTAATCTTCCATTAGGCATACTAAAATGAGGGAAGCTGGTAAAAAGGAGTGCCGTTTCTTGTGCCGTTCCGTCTTTATAGACTAATAAACCATCATGCCAATGCCCACTTTGTAAACGTTGTTCTACTACATGCATATTTTCAGCAAAATTCGATTGCTTGAAAAAATACTGCCATTTCTCCTTCGCTAGTGGATTCTCTTGTGCGCTTATGTTCGTAGAAAAGAACAATAAGCACATAATTGTAAACATTTTATCCATCATTGTTGTACGCTTTAGTTGACAATCAAGCACACCTAAACTGCATCATTGGTGCTACTTAAATGAGTATTGCTAGTTAGTTGTGTTTTTACTTGTTTAAACAATTGTTATTCAATTTAGTTTCTTTTGTATACCAAAAGCCCTTATTAAATGCAAAATTAATGACTCATTGCATTATGTTTCGTTGCAAAAGAAAGCTTATTAGAAACTTAACTTGTAGTTAAACTAAGCGGCGCTTCAGTACGATTTCACTTTGTAAAAAAAGGACTTTTTTATTATTCGATTAGTCATTCATTTTGTGCATGATTTTTATAAAAAATCGGTTATCTTGTAATAATTTCTCAACCTAAAAGACTAATCAGTTGTTTCTGGTTATTAGTGAATGGATCAAGAAAAAAAATTCAGATCATTACTCGATACGCATGCGGCAATCATTTACAAAATTTGTCGCGTGTATACTGACAATGCTGAAGATTTCAATGATTTCTATCAAGAGGTAGCGCTTCAACTCTGGCGTTCATACCAAACTTTTAGAGGGGACGCTCAACTTTCTACTTGGG
>JBMYQA010000176.1:0-4812 GCA_049600855.1 Flammeovirgaceae bacterium
TTTGCTTGGCGTAATTTGTTGTTTTTTACCCTGTGGGCTTCATTAATTACAACTGCTTTTATAATGTTAAAGGCAATTGATATCAATATTAGTATTCCCTTTTTACCATTGAGCACCATTGGTATTGCGGTAGCATTTTACATTGGTTTTAAAAATAATCAGTCTTATGATCGTTTTTGGGAAGGACGGAAAATTTGGGGCGGTATTGTCAACTATAGTCGTACCTGGGCAGTGCAAGTGCTTGGTTTTGTAAGTAATCTACATGCTTCCGAACCCGTTTCTGCTGATGAACTTAAGCTTATTCATCAACGTCTGATTTACCGTCATTTAGCTTGGATTAATGCCTTACGGATGCAATTGAGGCAAACCACGATTTTTGATCGTAAAAACTTGAGCTATACACCTAATTTTAAATTGCATCACGATCGTGATTGTGATGAAGGTGTTGGCAAGTTTTTAGACTTAGCAGAATATAACGAAGTGCTGGTGCATACAAACACGGCAAGCCAGCTGGTGAAAAACCAAGGGCACGATTTACGGGAGTTGTGTGCAAGAAAGTTAATTGATGATTTCCGACATATGGAAATGATGCGCATACAAGAAGAATGCTATAATTTACAAGGAAAGTGTGAGCGCATTAAGAACACGCCTTTTCCTCGGCAATATGCTTATTTCAGCACGTTATTTACTTGGATTTTTGTTTTTTTACTTCCATTTGGACTAGTAGGAGAATTTGGAAAGTTAGGACATCACGCTTCCGTGTGGCTCACCATACCTTTTTCTGTACTCATTTCATGGATATTTACTACCATGGAAATTGTTGGCGATAACAGTGAAGACCCATTTGAGAATTACGTGAATGATGTACCCATGACGGCACTTTGCCGAACCATTGAGGTTGATTTACGCGAGATGTTAGGAGAAACGGACATTCCACCAAAAATCCAACCCATTAATGATGTATTGATGTAGTTTATGTGAATGCTATCAAGTGTTGAAATGAGATAGAAGTAAATAAACACTTGCCTGAATTCTATAAAAACTCTATCTTCATAACTTCTTCCATTGGGTAATAACAATTATGACCAAAAACACTACTAACAAGAAACCTGTCATCTTTTTGGCCTTTGCGAACGATCGTGTAGACGATGCAGCTTACCTCCGAAATCTTCCTAAGGAGATGAGTGGCATTCGTGATGCCTTACAAAAAGCGGTGAAAGCAGGCTTGTGTGAAGTAGTGGAACGGGCAAATGCGACTATAGATCAAATTCTCAATATATTTCAGGATGCCTATTATAAAGATCGTATAGGTATTTTTCATTATGGAGGGCATGCAAATGGGTATCAATTGTTGTTGGAAACAATGGAAGGAGAGCATGCTGCGGCACATAGTGAAGGGTTAGTTTCATTTTTAGCCAAGCAACAAGGGCTTAAGGCCATATTTTTAAATGGATGTTCTTCGGAACAACAGGCCTTAGATTTAGTAGCTGCGGGCATTCCTGCTGTCATTGGCACCTCACAGTCCATTAATGATGATGTGGCCACCAGTTTAGCCATTCGGTTTTATTCAGCATTAGGAAATGGATCCAATTTATCTCGCGCTTGGGCTGAAGCAGTGGATCAGGTCAAAATTCAGAAAGGAACAGCCAATATGCGCGACCTGTTTTTTGATGGCATGGATGAACCAAGTACATCAGAGAATGAGGATAGAGGAACGAAAAATGCCTCGCTGAAGCAAGACCGTTTCCCTTGGGACATTTATTACCGCGAAGGTGCTGAGCTCGTAAAGCAATGGAATTTACCAGAAACGGTCGAAAACCCTTTATTTGGTTTACCTGAACCCGATCGGCAAAACCTTCCCGATCAGCCCTTTCGATTTTTAGAACGCTATAAACGCGAACACGCTGATATATTTTTTGGAAGATCGTATTACATCAGAGATTTATTTAATACGGCTACGGACGATAAAGCTGCACCTGTTATTCTGTTTTATGGGCAATCAGGGGTTGGTAAATCATCCATGTTAGATGCTGGCCTTTTCCCCCGATTGGAGCAAGTAGCTCAAGTCGTTTACATTCGAAGAAAACAGCGTTTAGGTCTTTTAGGTACTTTAAAACGTGCGTTAGGTGTTAGCAAACATCAAGCGGAAAATATCAAAAGCTACGAGGGGCAGGCCGGCTTAAAAATTCAAATTTCTCAGTTAGAAGAAATCATTGCCAAATCATCAGGTGATGTGGAAGCAAAACTAAATGAGGTTTTACAAGATTTGACGCAACAGCTAGCACAGGAAGAAGCCGAGTTAGCAGAGAAAGCAAAAGAGGCACAAATTAGCGATGCCAGTTCTTTATTGGAGGTGTGGTTGCATGCAGAAAAGGAAGCAGAAAAGCCACTGATCATTTTGTTAGATCAGGCGGAGGAATGCTTTACGCGCCCAAACAAAAATATGCCTGATGAATTGAATGAGTTTTTGGGAGAAATTCAACAAATTTTTGGCTATCCCAAAAATCGCCCTCAAGGAAAAATCATCTTATCTTATCGAAAAGAATACCATCCTGAAATTAATGAGGCTTGTAAAAACTTTTCCATTCCAAGAGAAGAGACTTTTTTACGTGCTTTGGAAAGAAAGGATATTATAGAGGTAATTATAGGATTGACAAAAACCGAACGCCTGCAACGAAAATACCGACTAGAAGTAGAAGAAACACTCCCCATTGTTATTGCAGATGATTTATTAGAAGATAAAGACAGTCCCATTGCGCCTGTACTCCAAATTTTGCTCACCAAGATGTGGAAGATTTCTGAAGCGGAAAATGACGACCATCATTTTTCCGTAGATCATTACCAAACCCTTCGCACACAAGGGATTTTGATGGATGACTTCTTCAAGGAGCAAATGGAAGTACTCGATGTGAAGTATCCCGAACAAGTAAAGTCGGGGTTAGCACTCGATGTGTTGGATAATCATACCACCAAAATGGGAACGGCGGATTCACGTCACCTAGATGAGTTACGCGAGCGCTACGCCGATCGGCAAGAGATTATCGATAAGTTGTTGAAAGAGTTTAAACGCTTGTATTTGCTCACAGATATTGGTGCAGACACAACAGGTTTGGCGCATGACACACTTGCGCCATTGGTTCAAGATGAATTTCGGCATTCTGCTAAACCGGGCCAGCGCGCTGCGTTGATTTTGGAAAATAAGATGATTGCCTATGAGCAAGAACCCGAAACCGTAATAGATATCGATGACCTCAAAATTGTAGAAGAAGGGGCTGGAGGAATGCGTCTTTGGACGGTTAAAGAGCAAGAATTAATTGATAAAAGTCGGGGAAGAAGAAAACAATTGGAGTTTGAGAAGAAACGAAACCGTTATGTGGTTTTTGGTTTACTAGGCCTGATTTTTATCGGATTAATAGCAGGCTGGCTTTGGACGAATTTGAATAAAAATCAATTAGCAAAGGCAAAGGTTGTCGCAGATCAAGCAAAAGTAGATGCTGAAAATCAGGCGAGAATTGCAGAAGAAGAACGGAAAAAAGCGGATAGTGCCAAAGTGAAGGCCGTAGAACAGGCAAACATCGCAGAAAAAGCTACTGCAGCAGCTACGAAATCGGCAGAACTGGCTCGCTTAGAACAGGAAAAAGCCCTTGCGAGTGCTCAAGTAGCAGAAGAAGAACGGAAAAAAGCAGAAGTACAAAAGGTGTTGGCCGACAGTGCGAAAGTGAAGGCAGAACGTCAAGCAGAAATTGCAGATAAAGCCCGAACTGAGGCAGAAATCGCACAAAAAGATGCCATTGAAAAAGGGAATGTAGCCAATAAGCAACTGTATTTGGCTCAGGCTAGAGAAATTGCCATTAAATCGTCGTTAATGCAAGATAACGATACACTGAAAGCATTGTTGGCCATTCGAGCTTATGAACTGGAAAAGGCCGCGTTTAATCGCTTTAAAAATAAAGATGAGGAGGTAGACAACGATAATGATGCGCACGAAATTTTTGAGGCCATGGAACGTGCGGTCAAGAAGTTTAATCAGGACAGTCTGTTGGCTGGAGAATCTTGGGATTTTGAAGTGGATGGGCAGCAAGTGATCTTGAGTAATGAACGTGGGCAAATGGTTTTTGGAGAAATCATTCCACAAAAAGATGGAAAATTGCCTCGCTTTGGACTTTATCGAAAAATCAATGCTGTTAATCCAAAAGCGAGGGTGTATGCGATCACACATTTACCCGGCACCAATATCGCTTACGGTACGAGTGATGGCACTGTTGTGATAGAAGATGGGAGTACTTCTAAAGTGCTTTATCAGCATCAAAATGCGAATGTGTTGAGCATCATCTACGCTACTGAAAAAAACTGGGTGCTTTCTACAGCAGATGACCACACCGTTATTGCGTGGGATTTAACGAATAATCAAGAAATTGAGCGCTACACGCATGATGTGCCTATCAATTATTTACAAACGTACAAAGATTATGTTTTTGGCATCGATCGGAGGGGGCATGTGTTATTTTGGGAGTTGGGCTTATCGGGCAAAAAACCAATTGTGCTGTGGGAACACCCTAATGTACCACTCGTGAGCTTAGCGTATTCCCCAAAATATCATTGGTTGGCTTTTGGCGCATCTAATGGGGAAATATTTGTCATGAGTGTAGATCAGCCCGAAACCATTCGGAAGTTCAATAAAATGCATAAAGGCAAAGTCTCAGAATTGGTATTCAGTCCAAAGCAAAAGTTTTTAGCCTCAGCAAGTTTTGACGGTACGTTAATGAGTTGGAAATTAGATAATGCAAATGCTAACCTTCAAAAGCTGACGAA
>JBMYQA010000176.1:4822-12378 GCA_049600855.1 Flammeovirgaceae bacterium
GTACCTGCAATCATTCATGGCAGTGGAAAAATATTTTCCCTAGACTTTGACTCCGAAGGTAAATACCTCATTTTTAGTGATGAAGAAGCTGTACGGGCTAGGATTATAGATGCTAAAATTTTGTATACAAAGTTGAAAGAACTGACAAATGGAAAGGAGTTAACTCCAGAACAAGAAGAAATTTATGTGGGATTGACTGATGAATAACAATCACCTTAAAAATGATAGACATTAAAAAAACAGGTTCATGGTTACTATTAATCATGATCGGGATATTGCCAAGCTATGGTCAGGATTGTAACGCACTGTATAAAGAAGCGTTGCAAAAATACCAGAATGGCGATGTGCAACGGGCGTATGAGTTGGTGCAAGAATGCATGGAGGCTAGGCAGTTGCTTGCCAAAACAGAGAAAACAACCAAAGGAAATCTATTTTGGTTAGGTACACAATCGAGTATCTTGTTAAAGAAAAATAAAGAGGCAAAGTCTTTTTTAAAGCGGATGCTTGCCATTCGACCTTTTTATAAACCCGATAAAGACGATCTGCAAGATGTAAGTACTTTGATGGATGAACTCGTCATTAAGCCTCGCTTATCCGTACGGTTAATGGGTGGATTTACCGGAACAAATGTAGATGTAGAGCGTCGCTTCGAAATATTTGTGAACGAAAATGGCCGGTTTTCCTCCCCAAAGAGTTACAATCGTGAACCAGAAATTAATGTGATGGCAGGAGCTGAATTACAGTTTACCGTCAATAAGTATGTGTCGGTAGGTTTAGGAGTTGCGTTTTCCGAAGAACAGTATCGTTACAACTACCAATTGCAGCAAGGCATTGTGGAGTACGACATCGATCAATTGAGTGATGGTTCGTTTGATACCCTACAAACACAAACCTATTCATTATTTCAACGGTATGATCATTTACAAGATTTGACATATGTGAAGTTCCCCTTATCGATACGCATTCATCCCAAGACATTTGGACGGATTGAACCCTATATTGAAGGAGGGGGCTATTGGGGTGCTTTGCTTGGAGCAAATAAGGTGGTAACTATCGAAGAGGTTGATAGTTATACGGTTACGAGTGATGTAAGCTCTGTAGAGCAAACGGAAATCCTTCAAGATTTCTTTACCACGAATGTAAAGGCTATGATGATAACGGGAACAATTGGGTGGCACATTGGTGCTGGGGTAAACTTGAAAATTCACCGAACCAATTTTTTTGCAGGATTTCGCTACCAATTTGGACTAAATACAATTATTGAAAAGACAGAACGCTACAACTTTGAAGACCTTACCTATGATTTTTACGATATCATGGATGATGTGAGGGTAAGAAGCGGCCAAGTGTTTTTCGGTTGGTCTATTCCAATTGCTTACAAGGCTTATGATCATAAAATTCCCATCAAAAAAAGAAAACGCAGAAAATGAGAGAAATGATGAGGCATATACTAAAGGTGATGATGGTAGGAATAATTGCTTGCTCCTTTTGGGCTTGTCAATTGAGTAATACGAATGTTGATCCTACGGAAGACTTTTTTCGGATATACGATATCAACGCCCAGTTAGCCTACGAAGCAAGGGATATTCAGTTATTGAGCGATGGCGGTTATTTGATCTATGGCGAAGCAATTGTGGATTCTTCTCAAGGGAACAGCTTGGTTTATGGAGTGCCTTATTTCCTGAAGGTAGACCAATTTGGGATTTACCAATGGGATACTACCTTAATGGCTTATCGAGATAACCGAGATAAAAATAAGCGAGTAGACAATAGCCGAAGGCGTTTAGTTTATGCTGGAGGATTGTATTATTTTACAGGTTACCCACAGGATACTGACGACAGTCGTATTCGATTATTATCATTTGATGCGGTTAATGAAATCATAAAGGAAGTATATATTTTTGATCGGATGACTGATAATATTGAAGCATTAGATTTAGTGGCAAACCCAGAAGGAGGTTTTTATGCGTCTGTATCGAAGTGTTTTAATCTAAATGGCACGGCAGATCGAGTGGGGGTCATGTTTTTTGATGATGCTGGGAACTTGCAATGGGAAAAGGACATCACAGACTCGTACATGTGCAGACGCTTTTTGAGCACCTCACAATCGGCACAACCTACGGAAATGTATAATGATATTGGGTATCTACAAACCGGAGCTGGGGCAAAGTATGTTTATTTAAAGACAGCCATTAACGAAGATGTGGACGATCGTATATTTAATTTGGTCGTATTAGATGCAGCTACTGGCGATTCACTGTTTTCGAATCTGTTTAATGATGTTCGGATTCTTTTTGATGGAGATGGCTCCGACTTACACACAGGCGTGCCCATGTTGTTATATACAGATGGAGATGATTCTATCCGAATGGCTACTGCGAACTTTACAACAGGAGGGGAAGAAATATTATATCCAACCATTGAAGTAGCAACTGGAGAAGAAGAAGTGATTTTTAATGAAAATGAATTTTCATCGAATGAATTGGAATTGGGAACGCCAATTTTAATTGAAGAAGCCAGTTTCGCATCAACAAATGTACTGTTATATTCTGGCACTACGCGTGAAGGTCGAATCATGGTAGCGGCATTTGGTCAATCTGATGGTAAGCTATTAAGTAAAAAATATTTTGGCTATAATTCATTTTATGAAGTTGGGGGGATTATTCAAACAACAGATGGCGGGTTTGCTTTAGCAGGGCATACCATTACGGGGGGACGATTTAATCAATTGTGTTTGATAAAAATCTCTCAAAGAAGATTAGGAGAGATTGCCGATTAATTGTGGTCATTAACATAGTGGTATGAATTAAGACTTATTTACAAAATCAGTAGATCACTTTTAAAGTGAATTTCTTGCTGCGTATTAAACTAAATCATAACTTATAACAGTGTACTTGTCAATGACTTAATACATTGTGCTTGCTAAACCATATCTATTCTTCCAAACTTAAATCTATTCATCCTTATGAAGTTCGAAAAAATTCCTGCACATGAAAAGGGCTTTAAAGACTCTGGAAAGGGTCTTCAAGGCAGAATGTATAATTTAAAGGAGTTCTCAGTGCCTGTGCCAAATGAAGAACTCCTACTACAGGCAGTATCTTGTCGTCCAGCTGATGGAGATACTTCTTACTATTATGACCAAACCATGCCGAAAAAGAAAGTAGTGGTGCATTTTACGGCGGGTTACCTGAAAAGTGATATCTTCTACCTCACGAAGAAAAATAATAAAGTATCCGTAGCTTTTGTAATTGGAAGAGATGGCATCATCTATAACTTATTCCATTCAGGCAAATGGTCTTATCATTTAGGGCGGGGTTCAGTAGGTGGAAATGGTACAAATAGTAAAGCCTCCATCGGGATTGAACTGTCGAATATTGGCCCACTCAAACGAATTGGCGACAATTTGGTAACCGTGTATTCCGATAGCGATGTGTATTGTACCATTGAAGATAAGGATCAATATGTTGAAATCGAAAATGACTTTAGAGGTTACACTTATTTTGCGGCACATACAGATGCACAGTACAAAAGCTTAGCGATTTTGTTGCGTTACCTGACGGCAAAGTACGATATTCCAAGAGCATTTTTAGATGAACCTTTGCGTTATGAAACCAATGAGCAAGCGGCTGGTTTTGAGGGAATTGTGACGCACATTAATTTCCGAAAATCGGGCAAATGGGATCTTGGTCCTGGTTTTGATTGGAAACGCCTCATTGCCGATGTTACAGGAGATGGGGCTAATCTCAGACCAGAAACACTTTCTAGGGGAATGGCCGCCCCAATTACAGAAGATCAATTGGAAGATCAAGTCGTAGTGCGTACAAGAGGCGTTAGTGCCCCTGAAGTAGATCATGGGGAAGAAGGACCAGATGTAGAGGAACGATTAGTGCCGATGACTGAAGAATAAAACAAATAACTAAATGACTCACCTCTCTTTTAATAAGAGGGGTTTTTTATTGCGTATAAATGTAGTTTTAGTTAACTTTATGATCATTAAATGCTTTTTTATTAATCATTATTTCGCTTTTTTAACTTTAATTCTTCGTTATGTCAAATTTAACAAATCCAGAACCTGCAGGTTACAGTACTGTATCTCCTTATTTTGTAGTTGATGATATCGATAAAGAATTAAGCTTTTTAGCAGCCGCTTTAGGGGCAGAAATTCTTGATGGACTTAAAGCGCCAGATGGTTCGACGATGCATGGGGAAGCGCGTATTGGGAATGTGGTGATTATGATTGGAGGGGCTAGAGCAGAATTTCCTGCGACTAAAAGTACGGTATATATTTACACCGAAGATGTAGATAAAACCTACCAAAATGCCTTAAAACATGGAGCAATATCAATCGTTGAACCTCGAGATGAGTTTTATGGCGATCGGGCAGGAGGGATTGCATCGCCACAAGGAAACCAATTTTGGATCGCCCAACAAATTGAAGAGGTATCAACTGAGGAAGCAGAAAGGCGCTTCGCGGAGATGGGACAGTAAGCGGGGCGCTATTTACTCAAGCCCTATTTTGAATGCGACTTGAGTAACTGGATGATGGCTTTTTGTTTGTATGCTTTTGCTACTGACAAGGCAGTATCACCACTAAACCCAGCTTTGATATGAGGGTTAGCACCATGATCAAGTAAATATTTGGCAATTTCGAGGTGCCCATATTGGGCACTCTCAATCAAAGGTGTAGTCATAAATTCTGGGTGTTGATAATTTGGATCAACACCCATATTAATGTGATATTTCACCAACTCTAGGTCGTTTTCCTGAACACCTTTTAGCATGTCTTTCCAATCTCCAGCTGACATAATTTTTAGATTAATGCGACCAATTGTATTTATCTAACGTTTCAATGGCTGCAGTGAGTAGTTCAATAGATCCTCTTACATCATTTGGATGCATCATTTCGATGGTTTGATGCACGTAGCGTACGGGCGTAGATATGGCTCCTGTAATGGCGCCATCTTTACCCATTTTTTGCAAATGCGTGGCATCGGTTCCGCCAAAAGGAAGAATCTCAGGTTGCCATTCGATACCGCCACGATCTGCAGTTGACTTTAAGAAATCGACCATGCGGTAATCGCAAATGGTGCGCCCATCCATAATTTTAATGCCTGTACCTTTGCCAATCACCGTTACTTTTTCGTGTGTAGGAGTGCCAGGAGTGTCATTGGCGATGGTCACATCCAACGCAATCGCAAAATCAGGATTCACTTTGTGGGCAGGAACTTGAGAACCTCTTACCCCAACTTCTTCTTGAACGGTAAATAATGCGTAAAAATCATAAGGGCACTGTTTCAGATTACGCAAGGTTTCAATTAAAATGAATACCGAAGCACGATTATCCAAGGACTTCATATTAATGCATTCACCCACTTGAAGCATCGGTTGATGCCGTGTTACCGTATCGCCAATCGCTACATATTTTTCCACTTCGCTCTTGGGTAAGCCAAGGTCAATGGTAAAATCTTCGAGTTTAACCGCTCGGTTCCGCTCTTCTGCCGACATTAAATGGATGGGTTTTGCCCCCATTACCCCAATTAAATCTTTTCGGCCATGTACCACAACACGCATTGAAGTTAGGGTCTTCGGATCAAACCCTCCGATAGGACGGAATCTAAGAAAGCCTTGGTCGTCAATGTGAGAAACCATAAAACCGATTTCATCCATGTGTGCAGCTACCATTACTTTCTTTTGTTCAGGATTAGCATCACCCTTTCGCAATGCATAAACATTACCTAAGCTATCAATCTCAATGCTATCTACTAATCCATCAATTTCTTTGATGATGAAATCGCGTATGCGCATCTCATACCCTGAGGTTCCAGGTACAGTGCATACTTGTTCTAGTAATTCTAAGTTTAAGTCCATATTGAATTTTGATGTGCTGATTTAGTTGGCATCAACTGAGTTGTAATGAAATTAGGAGATGCGTCCTAATTCTTCAATGTCTAAATTACCCATTTGTTATTCACTCAAAAGCGCTTTTAAATTTTTTTATAAATTATTAGCAAGTCACCTTTAAGTTCACTGTTATCCTAACAACTAAATACAAAATATATTGTTGCATAGTTTATTGATTATCAGTCTTTTTAGCTGAACATGATAAAAAAATAGACAAAACTATGTAGTTAACTACGTAAATTATGATATATTTGTGTAGTTAACTACATAATTTAATCATGGAAGAAGACTTTTTGAAAGAGTTAGGTTATTTATCATTGGCCACTCGATTAAAACGAGTGAGTGATCGAATGATTCATAGTGGCCGAGCGATGTATAAATCGTTGGGCGTTGATTTGGAACCAAACTGGTATATGGTATTTAGACTGTTGATGAAGTATGACTCACTGAGTGTTACTGAAGTTGCTCAAAAATTGCAGTTTTCACATCCTTCCATCATCAGTATAGTCAATAAAATGATTAAGAGTGGTTATTTAGAATCCACGCAATGTCCAGAGGATGGGAGGCGGCAGCTATTAAAGTTGACCGAAAAAGCGTATCAATCCTTACCCCAATTTGAGCAACTTTGGGAAGCAGGCATTAAAGGAGTCGAACAGATGATGGAAGGCATGGATTTTTTACCACTACTTACCGAATTGGAAGAACGGTTAGCAAAATCAGATTTTATGGAGCGCACCTTGAATGAATATAAACCCTGAAGAATATGGAAAATAAAGAGTCATTAGATTACAGTTTAGAAACATTTCACGATTTATTGTTGAAAAGCAATGAGTTCGTGTTGAATAAGTTTGAAGAAATGCATACGGCTAAGGCTTTTTCAGGAGTAACGCCAGCGCAGGTCCAAGCTTGGTTTGATGAACCCATTCCCAAAAAAGGGATGGAACCACTAGCCTTATTGGATTTCGTGAAAGAGAAAGTATTAGATACGGCAACGATGAATATAGGGCCAAATATGTATGCCTATGTAATGACAGGGGGAAATCAAATCTCGATTTTAGCGGAAAAACTGGCAGCGACCATTAATCAAAATGTCGGAAAGTGGCATTTAGCGCCAGTCATGAGTGAGTTGGAAAAACGAGTGGTGCAATGGGGTGCTGATTTCATTGGGTATGGGCCAAATGTGGGAGGCGTAATGACTAGTGGAGGTTCTGCGGCGAATTTAGTTGGATTAACTGTAGCCAGAAACATCTACTTTGAACATGCGGATATTCGTAAAAAAGGCTTATTTGGCATGAAGCCTTTTATGGTGTATGCTTCTGATGAGGTGCATGGCTGCATTGATAAGAGCATCGAGTTATTGGGAATTGGAATGGATAATTACCGCAAAATTCCAACACATTCAGATTTTACGATTGACTTAGAAGCATTAGAAGAACAAATTAATCAAGATTTAGCCGATGGTTATCAGCCTTTTTGCCTCATTGGAAATGCAGGAACTGTAAATACAGGCGCAATAGATCCATTATGGCGGATGGCACAAATTGCCAAAAAATATAAACTTTGGTTTCATGTTGATGGAGCCTACGGAGCTTTAGCAGCAGCGACAGAAACTGTTGGAGGGCTATATCGCGGTATTGAACAGGCGGATTCCTTAG
>JBMYQA010000177.1:0-12310 GCA_049600855.1 Flammeovirgaceae bacterium
TGAATAAGGTACAGAAAAAATAAAGTAATACCCCTGAATTAAACCAAAACATTGGAATCTTTTCAGCCTGATGGTTAGTTGGGTTTTGTAAGGCTTGTTGGAAATATAAAATAGATAAACCGACTAAGATGATGCTACTAATAGTTCTAGCGTAACTATTATGAATGCTTAAAGGTTGAAGGTATACGGTATTGAGTATGGAGAACGTCACAAACAAAATATTGAGCGCAATAAACCATTTAGAAGAGATGGATTTTAGTGTTAACTGATAAATGCAAACAATTAAAATGAATTGAATGGGGGTATAAATATGACCCGTAAATAGATTATTAACCCCAAGCAACCAGAGTACACTGCTGGTAGCACTTAAAACAAAAGCAATACCTGAAAGCCAAACAATGAGCTTGATTGACGGCTTCAAAAGTTTATAGTTTAATATGCCAACTAAAAAAGGAAGAATGGTAGGCATAAAACCAAAGATGATGAGAAGTTGCTTGAAGTTATACACGTTTGATGTGATCAGGAGATTTACAAAGAACTAAAAAAACATTTCACTACTTAATAAAAGATTTGTGAGTCCTTCGTTAAGCAGTGAAAATGTAAGTTATTTGCTGAAATATAACACACTAGTTTTACATATCTACTCTGCTAGTTTAGGGACACGTGTCAGGACAAGGCGCAGTCATGTTGAAGAAGGTACTAACAGCATATTCATTAGAATCAATAGACTCATCAGACTCATCATCCTTTATCGTTGTAAACACTGACGATAATGTTTGAATCGGTGGGATTGTCGGAGGTGAGTCGTTCTCGGGATTTTCTGATGAGCTAAATAAAACACCAAAAGTATCCTGAAAATGAAGATTGTTTTCTAGGGTGTTAGAGTGCCCAGTTTCATGATTTGTAAATAATATATAGATATTCTTTATATTTCTATTGTAAGATTCAGAAATAGGATACAGGGCCAACAATAGATTTTTAATATCGATAGTAAAACCTTGTAAAACACCTTTATTTGATGGTAGCACAAATAAGCTGGAAGATAATGGAGGGTTTTTTATTTCGCAGTACCATTTCTCTAACCAAATTCTTGCTAATTGAGATGGAATAACTCCTCTAAGTATAGCAGATTGACCATTTATTATTTCAGTTTTGATTCCATCTTTACAATACTCAATTCCATCTTTATAATAAATAGGAGAGCTAATTAACCAATAATCACTGACTACGCGATTTTGGCGATCTGTACTATAAAGGATGCAGCAGAAAGAGATAGTTGATTGGTCTTTTTCTTTGAGGTAATGACCAAATCTTACACAAAGTTGATATGCCCCTATTGGACTTATAATATCTATAAATTTCTCTTGGGCCATCATAAAACCTGCAGCTTTTTTTATTCCATCCTTATTGAAGATGAAACTGTTGTGAAGGTCATCAGAGGAATTTACATTAGCTACCCAATTCTCTTGAAGGGTTCTTGCTGTTCGTTCAGAAATAATTCTATTCTTCATTTGTCTTTCTATTATTATTGTTTTTATGAATGATGAATCGTTAGATACGATCTGTTAAATATCACTACTATCTTTAAGTATTTCAATGCGCTATGAATTGTTTTTAATGGTTAAGTAGTTGATAAACAGGTATTTATTTGTTTTTGGTCTTGCTGTAAATACCCATAAACCCTGAGCGATATCCGTATAAATACGGAGACCATAAATCCCGTAATTCTCCTACCTAAATGTACGGGTGTTTGAAGAATACCAAGTAATGTGTATGGAATTAGATAAACGCTTGCTTCAATTTTGAAGCATGTATTTAAACCGAGCAAAAGGGTTTATTGTAAATTTTTGTAATCTATAATTTTATTAAATTATGTCAGTTAAAAGAACATTATCAGCACTTCTCTACAACGACTCCAGAGACAAGTATGAAAAAGAAAGAAACATTGATGTGGTTGGGAGCCCAAGTGATAGCGATTGGAATCGTTGGGCCATGTTGCACAGTTCAAAGACCAATGAAGGTGACGAGCTTTATCGCCTTTACTGTTTTCAGCACGGTACCAATGATACGTTATATCAGTTTGGTTACAATGAAAAGGCTGATCAATATGAGTTTGGTTATAAATCAGATAAAGTATTAAAAATTAAAGGGGTTTCTCCTCAATTAGATACTGCTACTTTTGCGATGTTGCATGATGGGGAAAATTATAGACTTTACTTCTTAGATTTTCTAAACCCTCATAGGCTACACCAATTTGTATATGATGGTTTTCAGTATGTTATCGAAGCATCAAATCCAATTATGGACTTGGTTGGCCTTTCACCATCAGTGGATACAAGGAGAATGGCTATGGCATCTGATAATGGTATTTCTTATGAACTCTATCTTTTTGAACAAGGAAAGAAAGGACATTTACTTCATGCCATGTACGAGGAACAACATAATACGTATGATGTCACAGATCGGATTCCCTTAGGTGTTGATTTAAATGAAGCAGATATCACATCATTCTCATTACTTCAAGATGGTGAAGATTATTGGTGTTATTTCTTGAATTGGTTGGATGAATAGGAGGTATGTAATTCTCAAAAAAGGCCATTCGCTTCGGTGGCCTTTTTCATGAAAGCCAAACACTTGATGAACAGTCAAATTCTTCGAAGTAAAATAACCTTAAGCATGTAAGCAGAATGAATACGGCATTTTTACTGATTCTTTTTAAGCTAAAATTCGTTGATAAAAACTTATTTAACGCTGCTAAACTGCGATTTTATCGCCTTTTTTAGCTTAAAAATAACCTACTAAAAATACCACATTCATTTTGCTCACCTGCTTAAAACAATATCCGCATCAATACCAAACTTGAGGAAGTGATGAACCCAAGGCTGAAAGAAATGAAATCTTGAAGAGTTTAACAAAACAGTCCTCTTTGTGGAACTGTTTGGCCTGAACTACCTGATTATCCAGAATGACTCATGGCTTACTTACATATAAGCTTTCAGTTTTCTTGAGAAAATGAGTATTTACAAGATGGGCGATGGCAATGAGTAAGCCTCCAATAACGGTATTAATTGCTTCTAAAGCTTCTACCGAGGTCACTCTGCCCCAAGCAATCAGGGCAAAGCCAAGAATGATAAGGAGTAATGGAAGTACTTTATGGTGCTTCTGAAAATAACTTGGAATAATAGATAGTAAAGCTAAGCCTGCGGCAATAATTAACATAACGCCTTCAACTACAGGGCTTTCTAAGAACTCTAAGCTTCCTAAGGTAGAGAACGTAAGTAATAACGGTAAGGCTGCACAATGAACAGCACACAAAGTGGAGGCCCAAAAACCTAGAATATCGAGATTAATTTTTTGTGTTTTCTCCATGATTGAAATAATGTTGCATTTGCAATGAGGTTGCAAATTTAAAATATTTTTCTATTAAGAAAAAACCTATACTCATAAAGTATAGGCTTTGCCGTTGATTTCTAGCTTAATTTATGGGTTCAACATGAAGCTCTTGATCTCCTTTTACCATAATTTCAGGAGAGGCTGGAGGGGCAGAGAATCCAAATTTCTGGTACAAAGCTTGGGCATCGTATGTTTTTAATAACCACTTGCATTTTTCAAAAACGGGTGCATGAACAATGCAGTCTATCATCCACTTTCCCAAGCCTTTTCCCTGATGAGACTTTGTTACAAACACATCAGATAAGTACGCAAAAGTGGTGTAATCGGTGATCACACGTGCCAATCCAATTTGTTGCTTGCCATCATACAACCCAAAGCAATGGGCATGTGCTACCGATTGTGCTACCGTTTCCAGATCACGGCCTTTTGCCCAATACGAGTTGCTAATAAAGGTATGAATAAAAGGAATATTGAGTCGAGAAGCATCGTCTGATAATTCATAGCGCTCGTGTTGCCAAGCCATATTTGGGGATGCTTCGCCTCCTTTTGGACCATAAAAAATCACCCAAGTTTTAAAATCATCACTAAACTCTACAAAACGATGTGCTACACCTGCTGGAGCAAACAACACATCATGAGGCTGAAACGTGATGTGTTCTCCTGCCAACTCAAAGGTTCCTGTTCCTTTGATTACTACATAAAGCTCATCCTGATCATGAGGGGTTTGTAAATCCTTTTTTTCAGGCTGGTAAAGCTCCACATACATGCTCCCATGTCGGAAAAGGGTGACATACGGGTGGATTGCCTGCGTTAGTTTTCGCTGCGCATGAGCCAGATTTGTTGTAAGTGGAGTGACTTTTAATGGTTGAAAAGGCCAAGCTGCCTCAAAGATTTGTTTGAGGTGATATTCCAAATGCACTACATAGTCTTCAATAAGCCATTTTAAATTCAACACCGTTTCAATATCTTTAGTATTGGTAGAGGCAGTGGAAACGACTTGTGCCAATTGCTCCTGACTCAATTGGCTAACGACAAACACAATTTGCCGATTCAAACTCACCCATAAGTCTAACAGTGTTTGGATAGATTGAGCTTGATAGGCATTTGCCTTAACCAAGGCGGCCTGAGGATAAGATTCGACTTTTATTGATTGAAATTGAACATAGGTGAAACGTTGTAAATTATGCAATGCAGAATCAATCAAATGCCCGAAAATTTCTTTTTTAGACCATTTTCCAGACGGTGGTTTGGCCTCAAGTAGCTGTATAGGTAAGCTTTTTATACGTGCAGGAACTTGAAGAATGAGTTCATTGAGGTGTTTGAGGGTAGTTTGCATAAGCAAGTGCGTTAAAAATAAGAAATAGAAGCTGTTAAGAGATGCGCTGCTGAAGTTCCCGCCAAGACTAGATTCCCGAAAACTTAAAACTTTGCATCAAAATCTTTCAAGTAATTTACGACGCTTGCAGGTATTTCTAAATCTTGGGTCATTAAAGGGTCGGGAATTACCGAAGTTACTTGTTGCTGTAAGGGGACAAGTCCTGCCCAAATGGGTAACCCATAATCCGCTTGATCATCAGACGGGCCCGCAGCCCTTATTTTTGCAGCGCCTTCTTCAATCTTGAATTTTAATACGGCTGTAGCTTTTAACTCTGCTTCGGTTGGTTGGCGCGCCTCTTCCCATCGACCTGGAATAATCTGGTCAGTAATGATTTTCAAACCTTCATTTTTTTCAATTTCATCTTCCACACGTTCTGCCTTACCATATAAAATGACTGAACGGTAATTGATGGAATGATGAAAGGCAGATCGGGCTAATACTAAGCCATCTAGGAAGGTCACACAAAAACAAAGATCCATTTCTTTGGCCAATGCCGTAATCATCTGACTTTTCACCGATCCGTGCAAGTAGATGGTGTCATCTTTACGGCCATAAGAAGTGGGAATCATGAAGGGTTTGCCACCAAGGTTAAATGACACATGGCATAAAAAAGTTTGATCAAGAATTTGGTATACTTCATCACGATTATAAATTCCCCGCGATGGAACGCGCCTGATCTGACTTTTCGCTGTTTTTAGTGATTCACTCATAATATTAACTGCTGTTTTCTTTTTCTGTATCCAAAAGTATAGTTTTACAGGACTACACTATGCTGCCAGTTTATATAAATAGAATAGTCCAGCTATGTTGCCATTTAAGTCCATTATCCACATTGATCGCTCAAGTAGAACCCCCGTATACCTTCAAATCGTGAATGCCTTAATTCGAGAAGTGAAACAGGGAAGGTTGTTGGCAGGTGCTAAATTACCTGGTAGCCGTCAACTGGCTGAGTTGCTTCAGGTGCATCGGAAAACGGTCGTTACTGCTTACGATGAATTATTGGCACAAGGTTGGATTGAAATCATTCCAGCCAAAGGCACATTTATTCATCAAAATATTCCGAAGAAGCGTTACAAGCCTATTTCCGAAAAAGAGCAGGGCATTCCTAAAGTTGCGTTGGAAACAGGATATAAACTTTTTCCCCAACCTGCATTAGTTTTTCCAGAAGGCTCAGACCCTCGTTTATTGCATTTAGACGATGGTTTCCCAGACATCCGTTTAGCTCCGCTACAGGCATTAGCACGTGAATACCGAAATGTAACCAGAGCCAAAAATTGGAGGCGTTATTTTCATTATGGTAGTCCGCTGGGCGATGAGCACTTGCGGGAACAGTTGGCGAGTTACCTCATGACCACAAGAGGTATTCACATTTCCATGGATAACATTATTGTGACCAGAGGAAGCATCATGGGCATTTACTTATTGACCCAAACCATTTTAAAACCCGCAGATAAGGTAATTGTGGGCAATACCAATTATGGTACGGCCAATAGGATGATTTCACATGTAGGGGCGCAGTTGCTACGGGTGCCAGTAGATCAATATGGCCTAGATGTAGAAAAGATCGAGGAATTATGCCAACAACATCCCATTCGTGCCATTTATGTAGCTTCTCATCATCATCATCCTACTACAGTCACCTTAAGTGCCGAGCGCAGGGTGAAACTCTTAGATTTAGCAAAAATACATCGTTTTGCCATTTTGGAAGACGATTACGATTATGATTTCCATTACGCAAGTAGTCCCATTTTGCCCTTAGCGAGTGCCGATGAGGAAGGAATGGTTGCGTATATCGGGTCTATCAGCAAGTCCATTGCACCTGCATTTCGCATAGGGTTTGTAGTAGGGCCAAAAAACTTAGTCAGCGAGTTGGCTAAGTTGCGAAGAATTGTAGATCGACAAGGCGATTTGGTACTGGAAAAGGCGGTGGCGATTTTATTTGAAGATGGAGAGGTCAGACGACATTTACGG
The DNA here is from genome assembly GCA_049600855.1 of Flammeovirgaceae bacterium. GTDB lineage: Bacteria > Bacteroidota > Bacteroidia > Cytophagales > Flammeovirgaceae > JBMYQA01. The sequence goes on from JBMYQA010000177.1 coordinate 6,743, forward strand.
AAAGCAATCCACATTTATCGTGAAAGACGCGATCACCTTTGCCAGTTGCTAGCTACGTCATTGCGTGATGGGGTGCAGTTTTCAAAACCCGAAGGCGGATTAGCCATTTGGACTCGATTTGATCCCAAAATCAATCTTCCCATTTTGGCTGAAAGGGCTGAAAAAGCAGGCTTGTATTTTGGGAATGGATTAAGCTACAATCCGCCTAACCAACAGCTAAATGCCACGCGATTAGGTTTCGGCTCTTCAAACTTTGAAGAACTCGAGCGTGCTGTACACATCTTACAGTCATGTATTGATTGAATCTATTGTTCAAAAGCAGCTTTAAATGAATCTTTCGTTCTAAAGTTGATAAACTCGAGGTCTTTATTGGCTTTTTCTTGGAGCTTTGGGTTTAACTTGAAGGCATTACTCAGGTGTTTTGTTAGGAGACGTTCGTCTTTTTGACGTGCTGCAGTAACTGCCGCTCCATAGTGGGCCCAAACATTTTTTGCATCTGCCTCAATAGCTTTGTCAAAAGCCTCTTGAGCTTTAACATAGATGTTTGTAAGATTGTTTTTACTGGCATACAACAAATAGGCAAGTGCTTTATCGTATAATACGGTGGGGTGTTCTCCGCCCTCAGTAAAGGATTTAATAGCAGATACATAATCTCCGCGATCAAGGTAAATGTATCCCTTCATGGCATGAACACTTTGCGTTAAGGAAGCATCTAGCTCATTCGGAAGGCTGATGATGCGTTTAAGTGCGGCAGGTGTATTTCCTTTGAGAATCTGCGCTGCTGCTAAGTTAATGGAGAATTCAGGCATGGGCTCGGGGAGCTGTAAGCCTTTTTTTAATTGGATGATCGCTTTCTCAATAAACTTCTCCCGTTCTAATGGTTTGCTTTGCTTGTTGGCCAGTTGGAGGTAAACACAGGCTAAATTATTATGAAAAACCGGTTCGTTTTGATAGTGGCGTAAGGCCGTTTCGTAGATGGCTTGCTTTTCTTTTAAAGAAGGAGATTTTGCAGCAGCTAAGGCTAATTCAGAGACGGCTAATGTATCAATAGGAGCAGTGCCTTCCACTATTTTTTTTGCCCACACCACAATTTCAGCCTCCGTAAAGGCCACTTTAGGAACTGAAATGATGATGGTACTTTGCCTCAATAGTGGATAGATGTAGTTTTTTAGTACAGGGTAGCTTTTGAGCTTTTTAAAGCGATTATCCATGTCTAAATACGTCACGCCACCATCAATTTGAGCTAAAATTTCCTCTTTTTCCGCTTTAGAGAGTTGCTGAGATTCCTGTAAAACTCGGCTAAACAAACCCCAATCTTGAAAAATAGCACGAGAGGTCATTTGTGGAATCGTAGTATGCTCGTATTGTTGATACAGTTGTTGAATGTAATTGGCTGTTTCATCTGCTCGCTGTTTTGCTAAGATGGAAGTGCTCGCTTCTGTCCGAATGGGGGAGTGGTAACCTACAATTTGGATTTCGTCGTGCAATTCGTTTTTGGCAATGTAATCCTCAAGTTGCTGCAATGCTGAACTGGCTTTAATAGTGGGTGTATATTCAGATTGATTATTATCGAAGTAAACGTGTAAACTTTTTTCTTCATGTTCTACTTGATATTGATGATTGTGTGGTAAAAAATGAATGTAATAAGCAGGTTGTTTCAATTGATGGGTGTTAATAATGCCATCTGCCACTTTAACTAAAGTACCCTCTAAACTCTGTTTGCCTTGTGTTAGCGAACTCTTTACTAATACTTCTCCCGTGTTGTACTTTTCCCGATACGGTAATCCTAATTGTTTGGTAATGCTCCTGTTTTTACCTGTGAGAGCATCTTCTACAAAAATATTTCCTAAAAATAAGCTATCCCCTTGATTCGTATGATAACTGAATGAAAGGGTATATTCTGCACCAGACTTTAAACTTACATGATTCGGGAATTCAATAATCACATCAAAGGTAATCGAATCTGCATGATACGCTAAAGGAGCGGGTTGTATGGTTACTGTTCGGTGACTATCTAACTTATGCAGTAAATTATCTAACGTACAACCTGTTAGCACAATGAGTAAGAAAGTGTATCGTATAAACTTATTTAGAGTTAACATAAGCGAAATCTTCAAAAAACAATCTGTACATCTTGTTTACATGTACATCAGTAAGTTTAATTTTGTACGGAATTAAGACTATATTATTTCATTAAGTAACTGAACACAATTTTTTTTCATAAACTTTTAGTGCTTTTCATCCATAATTTCCTCAAAAAAGATTGCCTTAGGTCATACGCGACTAACCGCTAGGACTACCTTTTTTGAAGTCATTCTAAATGAAAATCTTTCTAAAATTTTGATGAAGCATACCTATGTCTTGTTACTTATTGTGCACAAGTGATTACATTTTCACCACAAGAAAATAGAAAATATACTCAAATTTTTGAGCACGATGTACATAAGAAGGTGGTTTTCGAGAAATTTTGTAATTTTACTTAGAACTTTATAATTACTATAAAGTTGTACTTTTAGTAAAAAGTAAAGCCAAATGAAAAAACTACAGCATTTTTTAGAGTCACAGGCGTTTGGAGTTTGTGCAAAGTTAGGAGAAGTGTTTGGTATATCATCAAGTATTGTTCGCCTATATTTTATTTATGCTTCATTTTTAACGCTTGGTTCTCCAATCATCATTTATTTGGCATTGGCGTTTTGGATGAATGTAAAGCGGTATTTAAGAGGCAAAGTAGAAAGTAAAGAATTGTTCTAGGTGAAGGAGGAAGGGGACAAGGTAATCCCCTTGTCCGAACAGGTTATTGAGCTTTTTAAGAGTTCTCAGTCATTGGCATGTTTTTAATCCATGCTCCAGCCTCTTTTAAATTATCAAAATAGCACAATTCAATTTGTCCGTGAGCATCCATATGAGGGGATAGTTGCTCATCTTCAAGCATATAAAGCGCATTTTCAGGAATCACAAAAGCGATTTTTCGGACTCCATTCGGATGTAACCGCGGATGAAACTCATGATTGGCCCATTCTTGTCCTTCTGCATCTACTTTTAAGCCTCTTAAATTCACGATCCATTTCAGGTTATTGTACTCCTTTTTATGTTCTACGTACAACTCGAATTTTTTCTCCAGGGTGGCTTTAAATTCTTCAACACTTACATCTCCTAACCATTCTTCATAAATAGCAGGAATGTTTTTGTCTAGTGTAATGGCGACAAAAGCTTTTTGATAGATTATCTGTTTCATTTGGTATATTAAGGTTTGTAACAGAAACGGTTTCTTAATGATTTAATGTTAAAGAGTTGTTCCTCAAAATGAATCTGATTTAATTGTGGGAACAAAATAATTTATTGAAGTAGGCTTTAGTGTAGTTGTTGAGCTTGAATGTAACGATAACATGAATATAAACAAAGTGGGATATACTTTAAAAGCATTTGATGATGAAAATGATATTTTAACAACAAATTTCACGGAATGATAATTATCAATTCAAGAATTGAGCGATAAAATTGGTAATCGAAAGGGAAGTAGATAATTTCACCGCATAATCACAAATCAATTAATTCATCTAATTGAATAGCTTTTTTAAGCAAATAAATGCATATGGACTTAAAAGACATTAGAAGGGATTATATCAAGCAAGAGTTGTTGGAAGCGCATGTGTTGGACGATCCAATAGCGCAGTTTAAACGTTGGCTGCAAGAAGCCATCACAAGTGAGGTAGCAGAGGCAACTGCCATGACGCTTGCAACAGCAACACCTACAGGAAAACCCTCCGCAAGAATTGTATTGTTGAAAACAGTAGAAGAGGGCGGTTTTGTGTTTTTTACCAATTATGAGAGTCAAAAGGGAAAAGAGCTAGCCGAAAATCCGCAAGCATGTCTAAACTTTTATTGGATAGAATTAGAACGACAGGTACGAATAGAAGGTATCGTAGAAAAAGTAAGTGATGCCGATTCCGCGTCCTACTTTTTGAGCAGGCCAACAGGTAGTCAAATTGGTGCTATTGCTTCGCCTCAAAGTGAGCGCATTCCCAATCGGACATTTTTAGAAGAAAAAGTAGAGTCGATTCAAGCGGAATATGAGCAGAAACAACAGTTAGAACGTCCGATGTATTGGGGAGGATATCGGGTAATTCCAAACTATATCGAATTTTGGCAAGGCAGGGCAAGCCGATTGCATGATCGCATCATTTATGAAAAAGTTGGAGATACATGGAAGATTGCTCGTTTAGCACCATAATAAACTAATGTTAGACAAGTTCAATCGCAGAAGAATAATTGAATGAAAAGTCATTCGTCTTAAAAAACAAGGGGTTCACCGAAAAGTGAAGCCCTTTTTTAGTCATCGGCATATTTTGTGTTGTTAAGGAAGTGTCAATAAGTTTTAATGATATGCTAAGGGTTTTTCTTTAAAATCCCTCATTGACTTACATCTTAATATTAGGTGAGCATAACTTTATTTGAGGCTTAATTATAGTGTTTATTGCATAATACTAAGAAGTAATTGTAAAAAAATAATAGACGTTCTTGTTTTTTTTGTAATTCTTACCTTAATTCGCACTTAACAAGAATATAGCGACTTCACAACTATGAAACGTACTCTTCTATTTTCTCTCATACTACTACACATCACTTACTATTCTCCTGAAGCTGCTTCTCCTCTTTCTGCCAAGAAGTTGATTACATTCCCTTCAATTTCCACTACGTTAGAAATTGGTCAAAATTTAGTAGTTGATGGTTTGCCAACTGTAAGTACTATTGATGAAGACAAAAAGCCTTTTCATTTTAATACTTATGTGACTTCGCTCTATCAGCAAATCGGATTAGAAGCCGCTGGGCTAAGTCAAAAAGCCTTTGAACGGGCAATGATTGGTTATTACAACCTTGAAGGCCAGCTCAAGAAAAAAGATATTATTTCCATTGTTGATTTTGATCAAGCAAGTACCAAAGAACGTTTATATGTCATTTCGATTAAAGAACAGAAGTTGTTGTATCAATCGCTTGTGGCACACGGTAAAAATACGGGTTGGGATATGGCAACTGATTTTGGTAACAAGCATCGCTCATTAAAAAGTAGTTTAGGCTTTTTAGTAACAGCAGAAACTTACTTTGGCAAATTTGGCTATGCGTTAAGATTGGATGGAAAAGAACGTTACTTCAATGATAATGCACGCTCAAGAGGAATTGTTATGCATGGCGCAAACTACGTAAATCCTGATTTTGTAAAGCAAAAAAGTCGATTGGGTAGAAGTTATGGTTGCCCTGCGCTCCCATATGGCATGCATGAGAAAGTCATTAATGCCATTAAAGGCGGAAGTTTATTCTACATTCACAAATCGAATGAGAATTACGAGAAGAAAAGTAAATTATTAGATAAATCGAAAGCTGAGCAAATTGCGGCAAAATTAACCATGCCTGAAGCTGAACCTATCATTGCTTTAAACTAACTCATCCGAATTACTTGCAATACATCAAACCTCAAGCTTAATCGCTTGGGGTTTTGTTTTTTTTACGTACAATAGTACACTGTAAACGAAGTAATTTAACACTTTGCTATAAGCGTAAATCTGAAGATTT